>NZ_CP085636.1:2400000-2700000 GCF_027571385.1 Shewanella sp. MTB7
TGTCCAATGGAACCGAAATGACTTTAATAAGTAGCGAATTTTCTACTGAGATAAGTAAGCAAACAGTATTAATTGTTGACGATACCCCCGATAACCTGACGCTACTGCATGAGCTTTTAAAGGATGTGTATCATGTCAAAGCCGCTGTAAATGGTGCTATTGCCTTGAATATAATCAGTAAAGGTGGCATCGATATCATACTATTAGATGTGATGATGCCTGTTATGGATGGTTATGAAGTTTGTCGACGAGTTAAAGGAGACGCTGGCCTCAGCGACATCCCCATTATTTTTTTGACGGCAAAAACCAGTATTAATGATGAAACCATGGGCTTTGATCTGGGAGCTGCCGACTACCTGAGTAAACCCATTAGCCCGCCTTTACTATTGGCGCGTGTTAAAACTCATCTGCAGATAAAAGCATCCAAAGATTTCCTGAAAAATCAGAACGCTTTTCTTGAAATAGAAGTCGAGCGACGTACACAGGAAGTGGTTAATATTCAAAATGTAACCATCACAGCGATGGCTAATTTGGCAGAGACTAGGGATCCTGATACTGGTTTTCATATTAAACGAACACAAATATACATGAAGTTACTTGCGACCCAGCTCGGTACGAAGGAGAAGTATAGTGAGATAATGACTTCCACTTATATTGAACGGCTATTTACCTCTGCTCCTTTACACGATATCGGTAAAGTTGGGATCACAGACAATATTTTGTTGAAACCAGGTAAATTGACTCGAGAGGAGTTTGAGGTGATGAAAACTCATGCTTATCTAGGATTTAAGTCTCTAGAGACGGCAGAAAAGCATATGGAACAATCAGATACCTTTTTACATATCGCCAAGGACATCGCTCACCATCACCATGAGAAGTGGGATGGTTCTGGTTATCCAGATGGCTTAGTTGGAGAAGATATCCCTTTGAGTGCCCGTATGATGGCGATAGCCGATGTGTATGATGCCCTTATTAGTAAACGAGTTTATAAAGATGCCATGACTCATGAAACCGCTTTAGATATTATAAAAGAGGGTAGGGGAAATCATTTTGATCCTGAATTGATTGATGCTTTTTTAGAGGTTGAAGCTGATTTCTTTAATATAGCATCTAAATACAAAGATGATGATTAGAGCCATATCGTGAATCCACTCCTTTTTGAATCAGGTAAAAGCATATTCATTTATACCGATTGCATCGGGAATAAGCTTTATGCCATCAAGCCAAATTCACGCACCAGACTAACATCCAAATAGCAAATAGTAGGGTCATCGCCCCTCGGTTCAGTCTGTGGCCCATGCTTAATCCTATTAAAGTACTGATGCAAGTTAACGTGATCTGCAAAGTGAGCAGTAACATAAGCTCAAATATTTTATCCTCTATTATCAAAGGTAAAATAAGTAAGGCGATTGCCGTGACGAACAGAAAATGATAGAGCAGTAACTGGTCTAGGCTACTGCTTGACGTTGGTTTGATTGCTAACATGAGAGTCCTCAATTTATCTATTTCGATGACAGAGATAATACATTTAAATGAGAATGATTCTCAAATGAATTTACATTAAATGTTTCTGATTATTGCAGCTACTGCAAGTTTGCGCTAAAGTTACTGGTAATTTATACAGTGTTCGGTGTTTCATCTTATGATCCTCTATATCGCAGAAAAACCCTCCCTTGGTCGAGCCATTGCCGACGTTTTACCTAAACCTCATAAAAAAGGGGACGGGTATATTATTGCTGCTAATGGAGATTGTGTTTCCTGGTGTATTGGTCACCTTCTTGAACAAGCCGAACCAGACGCCTATGATCCTGAATTTAAATCTTGGAAGTTTGAACATCTGCCTATTATTCCGCAAAATTGGAAGATGAAAGCTAAGCCCAAAACCCG
Source organism: Shewanella sp. MTB7 (assembly GCF_027571385.1). NCBI lineage: Bacteria > Pseudomonadati > Pseudomonadota > Gammaproteobacteria > Alteromonadales > Shewanellaceae > Shewanella > Shewanella sp. MTB7. The sequence continues at coordinate 2,401,888 of NZ_CP085636.1, forward strand.
TTCACAACTCACAATATTAAAAGGGTTAGTCAAACAAGCATCACAGCTAGTTAATGCAGGGGATCCCGATCGTGAGGGACAGCTTTTGGTTGACGAGGTGATTGCACATTTTGGTGTGAAAGGAGATAAATTACATCAGACTCAACGCTTATTGATCAGTGACTTGAATCCACAGGCGGTGAAACGAGCCCTAGGTCAAATGCGCAGTAACCGAGAATTTATCCCCTTATCGACATCTGCTTTAGCTCGCTCAAGAGCTGATTGGCTCTATGGACTTAATATGACGCGAGCGTACACGATTCAAGGACGTAAAGTGGGTTATCAAGGGGTATTGTCTGTGGGTCGTGTGCAAACCCCGCTGCTTGGGTTAGTAGTTCGTCGAGATGAAGAGATAGCAAACTTTGTCTCTAAACCTTTCTATGAAGTATTGGCAAACCTTAGTACTGATAAAAGTGAGCACTTTAAGGCGAAGTGGCAACCAAGTGACGCATGTCAGGCCTATATGGATGAAGAGGGAAGAGTTGTATTTAAAGGGTTAGCACAGAACGTAGTGGGCCGGATCACTGAGCAAGTGGCTTGGGTGATTGGTCTTGAAAGTAAAGATAAGAAACAGAATCCGCCTCTGCCTTATAATTTATCGTCATTGCAGATTGATGGTGCTAAGCGTTTTAGTATGAGTGCAAAAGAGGTGCTTGATACCTGTCAGTCGCTCTATGAAAAGCATAAGCTGATCACTTATCCAAGATCCGATAGCCGTTATTTGCCAGCAGAGCAGTTCGCCATGGCGCCTTCTGTCGTTAAGGCAGTATTAAATGGAGCTAGTGAGCTAGTTATTGGACCCGATCAGCCCGATTTAAAGATGAAGTCTAAGGCGTGGAACGATAAGAAAGTTGATGCTCATCACGCTATTATCCCAACAGAAAAAACGGCGAATTTGGCAGGGTTAAGTCAGAGGGAGAGACAGATTTACTTGCAGATCGCCCGCCAATATCTTAGCCAGTTTTATGCCCCTTATCTCTATCATGAAACTCAGGTTGAAATTGAGATCGCTGGTGGCAAGTTCAAAACTAAAGCGAAACAGGAAAAAGCATTAGGGTGGAAACAGCTTTTCTCTCGACAGGAGTCACAGCAAGAAGCAAAATTAACGGCTTCCAATGATGGGAATGATGATTCAGAAACACTGCAACAGTTACCATTACTTGTGAAGGGCCAACAGTTGCATTCAGGTCAAGGTGAGTTAGTTGAGAAGCAAACTCAGGCTCCTAAGCACTTTAACGATGCAACACTGCTCAGTGCTATGACAGGAATTAACCGTTATGTTACGGATCCGGAGGTTAGGAAAATTTTAAGAGATACTGATGGCTTAGGAACTGAGGCGACAAGAGCGGGAATTATTGAACTCTTGTTTAAGCGAAATTATTTGGTTAGAACTGGCAAGTTGATTATTGCGACTGATGTAGGTAAGGGCTTAATCAATAGCCTCCCTTTGAGTGCCACAACTCCCGATATGACGGCGTTATGGGAGAGTAATCTAGATGCCATCAGTCGTAAAGAAGCCAAATATTTAAATTTCATGACTCCCTTACTCGAAACATTATCAGCATTGATTGTCCAAGCTGGTTCACAGTTACCCTCTGCTTTACAGGGAGTAACGGCACCTACTAACAGTTTTAAGAAAAAACGTTATACGAAATCATCAAGCGCTAAGTTGACAGGTGGGTCGACAAGAGCCAAGGCAAAGCCCGCCACTAAAAAGCCTGCAAGGGGTTAATTCAAGCTTCTGTGAACTCGTTTATTGTTAGCGGATGAAAAGGTTAGCAGAGTCCTAGTTTTTTCATCTTGCTTTTAAGTGTATTGGGATTGATGTCTAGCAGTTCTGCTTAAGGAAGCCACATCTGAAATCTTAGCCGATCTGGATGGTAGCTACTTATAGGCGCTTAATGGAGAGGAGCCATTTAGTTATCGAACAACGGCTTATACGATAGCGGCGGCTAAAGATGCCCTGACAGATTTTGGGAACGTAATTGAGATACAGTCAATAACTCAGACGATAACCCAGCTGTAGTGATGGGAGCTGGTAGTGAGTTTGCGCAATACTCTCAAGTTGAAAAGTATCTGGTTGAAAGTAAAGGTGGGGTCTTCTCGACCACCAATGTTGAACCTCTGCCAATGGCGTTGGCGACTCAACAGCTGAGTATCGCTTTGACTCACCTGTCCCATAACAGCGCAGTGCGTACGATTCACCTTTCAGATGATCACTTTACTCAGTTGCCGCGATTTTTGAGTGCGCCGGGTAATAAGGGTCATGCATTCGGTGCTATTCAGAAGACCTTTGTGGATATGCAGGTGCGAAATAAACAACGAGTGGATCCTGTCTCATTCGATGGTATTGCTATCGCTGGAAATATCGAAGATACCCTTACAAACCTTAAATTGGCATCTAATAACCTGATCCAGATATTGGATAACATTAATGTGATGTATGGCTTAGAGTTGCTTCATTCAACTCAGGCCATGTACGATGCGTACCGTGAAAAGGTCCCTTTTGTCAATATCGATCGTGCTTTCACGCCGGATATCAAGGCGTCTCATCAGTTCATCATGAACTATTAAGCCGCACATTTAGATTTAATAGATATCAAGGGGGATCCGTCCCCCATAAAACAGGATTGTAAGATGTTTAAAAATTTATCGACTTTTTCACTGACACTGTTTATCGCCTGTGTCCTGATTATCCCAGCGGCCAATGCAATGAAGTTAAAAGAGTATCATCAAGAGATCATGACAGGTGACGGTGCTAAGGTGGATTGCGTGGCTTGTAGTTGCTGTCATCAGGAGCATAAGGAGAGTGTGGTTTACTGTAATCAGTGTCATGAGTTTGAATATCCGAAGATGAAACGTTAACGGTGACGTTGTTTTCAAACTGTTAATCTAGAAATGCCGGATTCAAAGGGAAGCTTTTGAATCCGGATTTTTAGAGGAATTTTCCACGGGTTTGGTTAACCTGGTTGTAAAGGAGTGTAAAACTCTTTGAACAAATACTAAACCTCACTATGTTATGAGAATACTCATAAATTTGAGATAGAGAGGGATGGATGTCATTGAGTGCTGTGATTGCCGTTAATCGTTTTGGCTATGGTGCAAAAGCAGGAGAGCTTGAACAAGCTAAACAAGATCCTAAATCATTCCTGATTAATCAGTTGCAGCCTATATCGTTTAATCAAGATTTGCCGAACTCTCATCAATTGCTTCGGCAGTTGGCTCAATATCATCAAGAGAAAAAACAGGCTAAAAAACTTCGCAAAAAAACCAGTAACCAAGCTCCATTATCCTTTAAAAAAATTATGCCTTTTTTTCGCGCAAGCTACACTGAGCTCTGTGCCGACAGTATTCACCAGACTATAAGTTCATCAAATAGCATGATGTGGCGATTACTGGATTTTTTCTCCAATCATTTTAGTGTGTCGGCTCAAGGGCCTATGATGACCACGCTTGCGCCAACGCTAGAGCGAGAGGCCATAGCACCTTATCTGCTTGGTTCATTTTCTGACATGTTAGTGGCGGTGGTGCATCATCCTGCCATGCTCAAATACCTGAATAACGAACAATCATTTGGGCCGAACTCTAAAGCTGGCAAGAAGGGAAAAGGGTTAAATGAAAACCTTGCCCGTGAAATTCTCGAGTTACATACATTAGGTGTCAATAGCGGTTATACACAAGAAGATGTGATTGAACTGGCGAAAGGGATCAGTGGTTGGAGTATTGCTAAGCCGTCTATCGATGATAAGAATGGTTTTTACTACAGAAAAAGAGGCCATGAGCCAGGTCTGCGTAGGTTATTAAATAAGATCTATACCGAAAAGGGAGAGGCCCAAGGGATCGCAATGCTTAGAAGTTTGGCCATGGAGCCAAAAACCGCTGAGCATGTATGCTATAAACTCGCCCGTCATTTCATTGCCGACGAGCCATCTCGTGTACTGGTTAAGCGTTTAAGTGAGCGTTGGTTAGCAACACAAGGGAACCTGCAACAAGTGGTGTTATCGCTTATCGATAGTCCTGAATCGTGGGCCCCCATCTCGCAGAAGTTTAAAAGTCCCCGTGAGCATTTGATCTCCACTTATCGGGGATTATCGTTATCGGTGAATAAGCCCAGAAAGCTTATCAGTATGCTCACTACTCTGGGACAGCAGCCATTTAAGGCTAATTCACCTAAAGGGTACGGTGATAATGAACTCAGTTGGAATGGGGCGAATGCCTTACTTGTGAGGATTGATTGGTCTGTTAATGTGGTACACAGAAAACGAAATATTGAAGTGAAACTACTAATCCCTCAGCTTTTTGGTCAGCAGATTTCAGAGAGATCATATTTGGAGATATCCCGAGCGGAGAGTCGTGAGAATGCCTTGGTTCTGCTATTGATGAGTCGGGACTTCTTAAGAAGGTAAGAGTAAGAAGATAATAAGGATAAAGCAGATGCAGCGGCGAGAATTTGTAAAACTCCTTGGAGGCAGCTTAGTTCTGATGCAAAGCCCGCAGTTGGCCTTTGCATTAGATAGCAAAGCTCCCCAAAAGCGTTTTATTTGGGTCATGCTTAGAGGGGCGTTAGATCCATTGCATACCGTTATCCCTGAATTTGATCCAGACTACAAAACGTTAAGACCAACATTATCGAGACAACTTGCAGGCTCAACGTTACCTTTATCAAGCGGGTTTAGCTTAAACCCTAATTTGGTCAATCTGCATAAATGGTATTGGGAGAAGGAGTTACTGCCTATTGTTGCTGTATCTACTGGTTACCAAGGCCGCTCCCATTTTGACGGTCAAGATTATTTGGAGAGTGGAACGGGCACACAGGATGTCGACTCTGGTTGGCTTGGGCGTTTAATGCATATCCAAAAAAGTGACTCGATTGCAATTTCATCTACCACCCCAATAAGTTTACGGGGCAGTGATAGGGTCAATAGTTGGTATCCCTCTAACTTTAAAGAGGCCAACGATGATATCTTACTCACCTTGATGAAGATGTATCAAGGTGATGAGCTGTTAAGCACTCATTTAGCCAGTGGTATAACGCTGAAAGAGAGTGCCATGCTATCAGCTAATCAACAGCGAAAAGACAGTCGACAATTCACTGAACTTGCCACTGCTTGCGCTAATCTGCTTATACAAAATGAACAGATGGGCTGCGCCATGCTTGAGGTTGGTGGTTGGGATACTCATAACAACCAGCACACTAGGCTCAAACGCCAATTAAGCCAGTTAGATGCAGGATTGGCTGCACTTAAATTAGGTTTGGGAAAACAGTGGCAACACACAGTGGTTGCCATCGCGACAGAATTTGGTCGAACTGCAATCGAGAATGGTACTGGGGGTACAGATCATGGCTCGGGCAGTGTTATGTTTTTAGCTGGAGGCGCCGTTAACGGTGGAAAGATATTAGGCCAATGGCCTGGACTCTCACGGGATAATTTATATCAGCAGCGTGATCTTCAACCAACAAGCAATACTTTTAGCTGGTTAGCCAGCGTATTAAGCCAACATTGGCAGTTGACCGCTCCTCAGGTATCTCAGGTCTTTGCGAATACACCCGTGTACAAAACAAAGCTGATTGGAGCTTATACCAATCCCACTAAATAGGTGATCAATTCAGAGATGCTCAGGTTTAAATGCCTTTATCAACGTATGGTTTGAGTTTGTGCAATATTTTTTAGCGACGTTTAACGCAAAAATAGATTGCTTGTTCGTTCGATAACTTGCACGAAGTAACATACTGAAGATTATTGACCGTGATAATCCGCCCAGCAGAAGAGTTGCAACTCATATAATAATGAAAACGGGATGATGATTGAAGGTACTATTGTTAGCAAACCTATGGCCATGCATAGATAGGCTGGGCATTGAAGAGAAGATTATGACGGCTGAGACTGCATCGAACTTAGATGAGTATGCAGCAAATTTTCAATCTGCAAATAAGGAACAGAATAGGAAGTTATGTGATGTAGCCATAAAATTTGCTCGAGTCAGTGATTTTGGAAAATAATCTTATGAACTTTTAAGTGAAAGCTTATTATGTTTCTCATAATAAGCTTTCTTGACTAATTTACAGTAAGAAATATTTATATCTCATTTGCACTTACCTATATCAATGACTATGAATTTCGCTGCTACATTGTCCTTTTACCATTAGTTCTTAATGGGGACAACATAGGGAAACGACTCGGGGTGACGATTAAACGTATTGGCATGATCTGTTACCTCTCTGCCAACAAAAATGCTGAGTGCAGCATCCATTGCATCATCACTGGGTTTACGGCCATTGATCTTCTCAAAAGTATAAGCAGCCTCTGTTCCTACATTGTATGGGATCATATCCGGTAGCAGTTTTACGGCTACTGAATCTGCGTATGCAACTGGGCTTGGCAATTTATTATCGAGAGTCACTGCTCGTAATACCGTGCCGGATACAGCATAGGCGCGGGTTAAATCAGAATCGGGACGGTGTTGAATATGCTCTGATATTTCCATTTTATTATTGACCATAAACATATGTGTCATCAAAGGGTTAGCAAGCCTATTCACCTGAACCCACTGATCGACGTTGTACATGGCAGTTGTGGCATAGACATGGATGTTCCCAGGTAGCATGGTGTTTGGGACTTCAACAACAATAACGCTGCTTTGGAAATCTTTAAACAGATCGACGCCTTTATCAAAAGCTGGAAGTGCCAATGTACCTTCTCCAAGGAGTTGAGTCATAAAACCAATAATGCCCTCAGAGTTGCCGACAAAAGTATCATGTGCAGCTCCGGACCAGACTCGGATACCATCGTTGAATGTGGACGCTTTGCCTACTGTAGCTTTACCTATTACTCTTCCTTTAGCACCTACCGCTTGGTTAGCCCCCTCTACAATGCCAAATACTAATTTGTCTTTGTCCAGATAGGCGGTGATCGTGATCCCGCCTTTTTTGAACTCCTTATCGCTGGCAATGTGGAAACTATATACGCCATTTTCACCAAAGGCTGCATTACCATCCGTGCCGGTTGTTGGGTTGACGTTCATCATAAAGGCTGTGTAACCACTTTGTTCAGATTCAAATACAAACATGTCGGTTAAATCAAACTGCGGGTTCTTCACCGCAAGCTCACTCTCAAAGTGATGACTTGCAAATGCAGGCGTCATTTGGAATATGGCACCTACTAATAAAACCAGAGCACTGGTTATTAATCCTGTTTTTAATCTGTTTATATAAACGGACATGTCAGATTCCTTAGCTTAGTCATTTAAAATATTTATCTTAGTTGTTGTTAAATATCAAAACAAATAACTGCCTTTTTGTCACGTACTAAACTTATAGTGGCTGCTGGTGCGTATTATGCGGCTGTTTGTGTTGCGCCTTGTTTTTAATGTTATATTCAAGTTTCAACCATGGTTCTCAGTCACTTACCAACTGCAGGATCTATGGTTAATTTAGAGAGAATCTTGAATAGTCCAAATGATATTAGGGGCATTATTTAGGATTTAATTCGCACTATCCATGACGCATGAGGTGTCTTTTATGTCACATCGTACATTTTATTGTTTAATGGTGAGGTAAAGGTGTATTCCTATGAACATGTCGAATAAAAATCTTGAACTTAATGGTGTGCGGGATCTTAGTCTGGAGAAGGGGCCATATCTGGACGTTCTTTCTGATGTTCTGCGTGCTATTAGACTTTATGCTAGCAGTTACTACTGCGCTGAGTTTTCCTCTCCTTGGGGAATCGATGAACCACAGGCTGAATGTGGAACGTTTCATGTGGTGATACGCGGTAGCGCTTGGCTTACAGTACCTGAGCAAACCAGCCCAATTTTTCTATCGGCAGGGGATATCATCGCTTTTCCCACTGGCTCACCTCACCAAGTTAGCGATCAGCCTGACAGCCAAATGATGCCCGGTAATGAGGTGTTACAGAGGATACGGTCGAACAAGAGCCCCTTTTCTGACGGACAGAATGTGGTGACGCTTTTGTGTGGTTACTTTCAATACCAAACAGATACTTATTTGCCCCTATTACGTGATATGCCGTCCATGTTACATATTAAAACAGAGGAGGAGCCTGAACTCGCTTGGCTTAATCATTTGATTAGGACATTGGCCTATGAATCTCGCTCACTGTTGCCGGGAAATGCTGTGGTGGTCGATCGTCTCACTGAAGTGCTGGTGATTCAGTTATTGCGCTGGCATATGAATCATCAACAAAACCCCCTTGGTTACTTTCAAGCCCTAGCCGATGACAAACTCAGTCGAGCGCTTAGTCTAATTCATCAACAGCCGTCTAAGCTCTGGACTGTTGAAGCTCTGGGGCGCTCAGTGTCTATGTCACGCACCTCTTTTGCAAACCGCTTTCAATCTATCGTGGGCATGACGCCGTTAGCTTATTTGAGCCAGTGGCGGATGCACATAGCTTATGGATTACTTGCAGAAGGCAACGAATCTATGTTGAGTATTGCAGAACAGGTAGGGTATAAATCTGAGGCTTCATTTGGCAAAGCATTTAAGAAAATTGTTGGCATTAGCCCAGGAAAAGTCCCTAAGAAATGATGATGACTTGCAGCACAAACAGAGTACATGCTTAACGATTCGTATTGGTCGAGCTTCCACATCAAACAGAGACTGTATTACTATGATATAAAATGGATTTTTTATTAGCTAAACAATGAAAAACGCAGTGAGTGACTGCGCTTTTTTGCGAACTTAACTGACATTTTATTCATTCATTGTCAGTGACTGCTGCTCTAGATTAGTATCATATTGCCAGAGCTGGTAACTAGGGGCGCTACCATCATAATGCCAGATAACCACCATTAATTTACTTTGATGGTTAGCTACTTTTATGTTCGCTGACAAGTTGCCTTCATCTAGTGGCCCTCTGTATAAACAAGAGTCGTAATCCACTTTGTAACTACTGCCTGAAACCTGATAGTCACCGCAGAGTGAAAAGTAGGCTCGTTGTTGATTATTCATTGCAACATCGATATCCAACTGATAGGAGGACTCGATAATATTATCTGCAGCGATCACCAGATCATCTAGTGAGGTCGGCGCTGTCACGGGATCTGGATCCGGTGTTGTGATTGGGGCTGATATGGCTTCTCCACCTCCATCGCCTCCACCACAACCACCTACTAACCCTATGAGAGTAAAAGCAATGATTATACCAAGCGGATTAAGTTGCTCAGTCACTGACTTTTGACTCTGTGCTCTGTTCTTTTGCTTAGAAGTGACAACTGTTTGGTTAGTCATAGTGAGTTCCTTAGCTATTGCTCAGTAAATATCAATGAATTTGTAGGATTGGTGTACCAGGTTTCATTTGTATCGCCAGTGCTATCAGCGGCAAAATCAACAAAGTCAGTATAAGCACTATCGAGACGCTTTTTTTCCATAGGGTGTTGCCAATCGGATGGCACTTCTAATGCCCATGCCATGCCATTGTCAGTGAGGAAGTACTGTCCAGCACTAGAATTGGCGGCGTCATCTCTAGCACCTAGGTAGGCAGATTCAAATTTATCGGTTGGAGCTCGATTTTTTAAGTGAACTTCCCATTTTCTACCTGGATTATTACCACCTGTATAATATTTTGCTATCTCACCATGGTCGGTATTTGGTGTGGCAAAAATAAAGGGATCATAGGGGAATTCAGGCATTGAAGTTTTATCAACGGGAGTGTCGAAAGGAATACTCATTTCCCAGGTCGAACGGTAAGCACTACCGCAGCCTGATTCAGTTCTGAGGTAAGTACACCCATGGGCTATGGTGACATGATCTGATAAGTCTTGTGTAAAGATAAATACGGCATTGCTTTGTTCAGTTTCTAAGGTTGATTCCGATTGGGTGATGCCATCAATATTCCAGTTTATTAAGCTCTCTTTTACCTTACTTCGGGCTACACCGGGGAGTTGAACACCAAAACCGTTGTGGTATGCGGCTCCCATTGCCGCTAGTTGCATAGTTAATGCTATGCGTCGTACCTTATCGTCTTTGACATATTCCGCAATACGTAATTTCACAACAACATCATTCATATCAAAGTCACCTTGATCTGGGTAAAGATCTTCATAGGCCAAGGAGGTAAATGTTGAAGAGGAGGGATAATAGTTAATCGAGACTCCAGTTTCGGTTAAAGTGATAGGGTAATCTTCCACTTCCCCGTCACCTATACCACCAGTCGAGGCAATATCTTGTTGAGTACTGAGGCGAAAACGAGCCCAAGTACCTCCTGTTTCTGCCCAACTCGGGATATCAATAACGATGGTATTGCTACCATCATCTAAGGGTTCAGCGAGGACGACTTGCTCCTCTAATTCAAATTCACCATTTTGATTTAGATCTATCCAGCCGTTAAGGTAACCATCATCACCTGTGACATCGACGAGCAAAATGGCTTGTTCACCAATTTCAAATCCTGTTGGCATACTTACGCCATCTTCATCGTCAGATCCATCACTGGCATCGTCACTTAAGGGGTATGTGTACCCATCAGATTCATTATCAATACTGCTACCTAAATAAAAACCTGAAACAATGGTGTGCCTTGCACCATTACTATCCATTAAAGTGCCATAACTGTCAGGTGCATCACCAAAGTCGACATTGTTCCCAATAGGCACCTCTGCTAGGGCACAACGAGCGCCATCATTACTTGATGATGATGGACCATAGGCAAACAGTTCAGCCGTTGGTGATGCCTGCTCTACATTAACGCGATAAATATTTCCGTTGGCATTATTACTGGTATAAAGATTACCACTAGGGTCAAAAAATTGGGCACCAAAAATAAAATTACCTGAAGTGGAGCTCGCGACTGTGCCTAAGTTTGTTGACGACCCATCAGCGGGATCGATGCGGAGTAGTTTACCTGTGCTGCCATTGGTGATTGCATAGATATAACCATCGGTTGGGTGAAAGGCTAAATCAGTAATATTATAGGTAGCGTTAGTGTTACTACCTGAGACTCTAGTCATGTTGTAGCTACTTGGATCACCGAGGGGAATGGTGAAAAGACCTTTACCTTTGCGATATCCGTACCAAGTGTTTTCATTGATAGCAATATCACCTACATATATGTTACCAGCGCTTGCAGAGGCGCTATCTTTGGTGATGGTAAGTGGAACTATTTGATAGTCATCACCTGTTTTTCCTAAGGTCGCATTCTGATAATCCCAGCCATAGATATAGTTATCATGATAATTAAATCCAACACCGTTATAGGACTTAGTTGTGCCCATATCATTTTCTAATACTGTGTAACTACCCGTTGCCAGATCAACACCATATGTTTTTGGGACAGATGAGGGAGTTTGAATAATAAAAGCTTGGGTAGGGCAGGCTTCAAATTCATCAGCCCAACTTATCCCTTGGGTGAATAGCATGCCACTACAAATCATTAATGAGTATGTTTTTTTCATTAGGATTTCCTTATTGTATTTAGCTAACGTTTACTCTGCAGACTCCATGCCAAAATTATTTACCAATAAATACAGTTGGTTACAATGGTTTTGGTTTAGGGGTGAATAAATGTGTTGCAAGTTGCAAATCAAGTTGCAGATCTGATGAGGCAAAAATGTAATAAGCCTTCGAATGAAGTCTGATGACATTTTCTGGTTTAGCTTTAAGCTGAGTTTGGTACAGGGTTTGATTGTTGAAAGTTGTACCTTTCATTGTCGTTTATCGCCTCCAGCGGGATATGCACTTTTTCTTTGAGAAGGTTCTAGGAGAGGGGATCACTTCGCGTTCGCTCACCCTGTTTGGGAAACTCACCACCGCATCTACTTCTACATCTATTTATCTATCTCTTTGATTTTTGACTTGTCAGAGTAAGCCGAAAACCCCCCTTCAATGTTAGAGATAATTACCAGTGGTTCTCGTGCTAACGTATTAGTCTTAATTTTGTTAGGAATATAAGACGCCTATGGCAGCCACATAGAACTCTTTTGAGTCACTCACTGTTTATTTGTGGGTCTTCGTCGAAAATGGTGGGAAACACAACTTTTAAGATCAACTCCCCAATACGTTTTCTCATCCAAGTTACTTATGAACGAAACAGCTTTATATCAAAAAACCTTAGACTCAAAAGCACCATGGCTAGTCTCTGACGTTCAGTTTGATGAACAACATCAAAGTATTACGGTGATTGTGAACTATGTACATAGAGGTTATTTAGTTTGCCCCGTTTGCCAGCTTTCACTCCACAATTCCGTGAATTCATTGCCTGAACCATGGCTATCAGACACCTCAAATTCCCTAGGTTTACGAGAGTAGCCGCCACACTGAACTACTCGAAGTGGGAGTGTTGGCGATGTTAGTCATGAGTATGTTAAATGTGGTTAGTAAATTCTTTAAATTAAGCTGGGAAGCAATTGATCGGATAATGGAAAGGGACGTTTTTAGGAGGGAGCATATCGAACAACTTGCTCGATTGAGTCATTGTTAATTGACGAAACAGCCATTAAAAAAGGACGAGAATACGTTACCGTACTTTCCAACTTTCATGGACAAGTGTTAGCCGTTTCAGATCACCGATCTAAACTCAGTTTTAACGCCTGTTTTTAGCAATTGCCTTCAGATGCGAAATCAAAAACTAAAACCATCTGTATGGACATGAGACCTGCGGATTATCTCCTTTGATATGTGAAGAGGCTCAACGAACAGCCTCTTCTGGTTTAAGCCAAGACACAGCTTACCTGCTGCCCATTGCCAAGAAAGATTGAATAAGCCTAGCAATGTCTTCAGAATGTCGTCTAAAAAGGTACCTTGTTCTTTGAGGCATGCATGATGTCCAAAGATGTATTATCTAATAGGACCACCTATAGCCCTGCAATAACCACACACAATGAGCTAAATAGTACATCAAAAAGTGGGTAGTTGTTTTTTACACTTTAGAGATTGCCATGGATCCTGCAAAACGTTGCTTGTATAACTCAATATGTATGTTTAACTCCCTCTAAAAAGGAGTATAAGAGCACAGATAAAAAACGATCGCCAAACACACTTTCAAATTAGATAAAAAAACGTTCACATCTAACCTCGACTATTTATCATAGTTTAGCTTTTTAGACATTCCACCAATTCCTGCATTTAAGGTATTAGTTGGATCTAGCGTCCTATAATAATCAGCCAAGGGTGGCTTAGCGTCATAATGGTGGCCTACGTTATGCTCTGCTGGGTATTCGGCACCACGTTTTTCAAGCAGCAATAACATAGCTTTTTTAATATCTTTAGCATTTTCGCCTTTGCGAACTAAGTAATCTTGATGGAACACATGACATAGAAAGTGGCCATAATAAAGCTTATTAACTAACTTACAGTTAAGTTCTTCAGGTAAGGTTTCAAACCAATCGGTATCATTGCGTTTTAAAGCAATATCAAGCGCAACGATTGACTCGACTTCTTGATTGTTTATTGCTGCGTATTGAATCGCAGCGCCAGCCGCTGCAAAGCGCAATAAATAAGCAGACTTTGCATCCTCTTCATTGCAGAGAAAATAACTTAAATTATGTTGTTTTTTTATATCATCCAAGAGTGATTCGGTTTCTTCTTTAACATCTCCCTTTACTGTTAAGATCAATTGATGTTCGTATATCTCATTCCATTGGTGAAGCTTTTTTGGTGTCTGGCTAGGAAAAAGTGCTGCTAATTTATAGATTACATTGTCTATGAAGCCTTGCTTTAAAAATGGAATATGCTGGGAAAGTGTATTTAATTGACGCTTGATATTAAAAATTTTAGGCAACCAATTCGTTCCTAAATATTTAATGAGTAGTACTGTATCTCGGCCATATTTATCTGCCAACTCAAAAATGTCACGATGTAAGTATTCAGCGTAGACGGGCAAACTAGTTGATTTTTTAAGTAACGTTTTCCTAACGGTTTGTAATGCTTGGGTTGAGTTAGTACCTAAGTAAAAAGTATGCTCATTCTTATTCTTTAAAAAAGTATCCACTCGCACAGCAAAAATAGCTAGCTTGCCAGCACAGCCACTAGCTTGGTTCAAACGCCTTGGATCTGCATTAAAACGCGCAGGAGTATCATCTCCAATTTGACGAACCCAATCAGCATAGTCGCGATCTGAAGCCAGCTTATTTGTGGTTTTTATATCTTCAATTAAATATTTTTTGTTTTGTAAATTGGTAAGTATCTCTTGTGGAGTATCACCTAACTCAATATCAAGCTCATTGACTAAGCTTAATGTCCCCTGTTTATTTACTTGAGCATATAATGCAAGCTCTGTGTAAGCAGGACCTCGCTCTACCAATGCTCCACCCGAGTTGTTACATATTCCACCAACTATTGATGCACCAATACAAGACGATCCAATTACAGAGTGTGGCACTCGATCATAAGGAGCTAGGGCTTTTTCTAATGAAAATAGACTTGCGCCGGGAAAGGCGACTATCTGTTGCTGTAGCGCTAATACATGGATGTCATTAATTCGCGTGGTGTTGATTATTACGGTGTTTCGATCACAGCCTTGGCTAGGTGTTGAACCACCTGTTAAGCCAGTATTTGCTGCTTGCATTATGACAATAATATTTTCTTTTACGCAGACTTCTAATAGTTGCCATTGCTGCCAAAGAGTCGATGGTTTAACAACGGCAATGGCGGGACCATGACCTTCACGAAAGCCATTCCGAAACGGAGCAGTGGCTCGTTCACTAGTGAGAACATAGCGTATACCAACAATCTTTTTAAAGCATGTAATTAATGAACGATTTGACATTATATAAGTAACCTATATTTGATTTTTTTAACTAAATAGTTTTAAGTAGATAAGCTCTAGTGGCTGGCCTCATTATTTTGGCCTTACAAGCGATATGATCTTTTTATGTTTTCAACCACTTCCCATGATAGATGCTGTTCTTGAGTTTGTTCGTTTGGAAGTGATGATGCCAACCGATGTGATTGGCTATAATACCAATGAGCCAAAGCACAATTTCAGCGAGCATAGCAATAATGAATAAAACATCTAAGCGTCTAAGACATAATCTCTTACAGTGCCTTAGGCTTTCTCCTAAATCTTGATAGTTTACATCACCACGGACTCGGTCTAACAATAACCAACCATAGCTGGAAACCTGTTGGAACCCAATATTGCGGTAGTCCGCATTAGTCACAGTCAATATGCACGATAATCATAGGACTAGCACAGTTACTTTGCATGCCAGTAAAATATCGAGCCTATCCGCTTTCAGGTGCGAATTACCCAATAAACTATCAATGCGTTTAATACTATGTTTAGTTAGCACTTTCTCTTGAAAATTACAGTCTAATTGAACCAGTAATAGTTGATTTTTATCAAACAATGATTTAGTCGCAACTATCAGAGAATTAAGGTTTTTTATGAATTTTAGACCCTTGTTCTACAAGTGGCTGATGTAATATCATAATATAGCGCATGATGATGTTATCAGGTTTGCTCTTGGTGACATTAATTAGATCAAATAGCACCATGTGTGTCTAGTTTTTGAAGTTAAGAGAAATTATTTGAGAATTTCCTAGAGATAAGCTGAACCCCTCTTTTCGCTGACTCTTTCTCAGATGTTGTTCTTCTAATATATTCTGCGCATTGATATCATTTAAGGCGTTTTCACTCACCCGAGTGAGTTCTCCATCGGCTATTAGTGATAAGTAGCGTGAACAGCAAACTCTTAAAAAAGACGTGAAATTACTTATATCATGATCAGCATCAAGAGATTCATGGTACAACTTAGTAATTACTTGATTTATCGTCATTTTATCTCGAAATGATAATTCTTCTAATATATCCCAAAAAAAAACCTCTAAACGAATTGAGGTAACAACCCCATCTATGCGAAGTGATCGGCTTCGATTGATCCATGACCGACAATCAGCATTAATGAAAAGTTGACACATAATGACTCCTTCGCTTCAATAAAAATAATAACGATGCCGCAAATTGTATTTTGGCGGCAGTAAGGGCTGTTAATTCTTACCCTTTATTACACCAGAAAGACTGAGTAATTGTGAACCGTTGAATACTGATGAAATTGCCTTGTTAAGGGTTGTAACATCTTGAACAGCCACGATAACTTTAGCATTCAAACGTAAATATTCAGATTCTGGATATATAGCTAATATAAGCCATAGTCATCTTCAATATTACTCATGGCCTTCGACAAAACCACCATTAGTCATTAATGCTTCGACCATTGTGATTCCCTTATAGAATTTTAATAGTGATTTACAAAGCAGTTAAGATCAATTTAATAACAATAGATGATAATTCTGGTAACATAGGAATACTACAAAGTAGTTAACTATTTAAATTCATGATTTCACTTAACTCTATCTACTATGTTCATAGAATAAACTTATTTAAAAATAATATTAATAATTTTGTATTAGCTACATGTTACCTATCTTAAAATAAATCATGATAAATTCACATCTCATTTTTACAACTACATTATTAAATACCATGTTAAAAATAACTCCACTTCCAGCTTATAACGATAACTACATCTGGGTATTACACCAACAAGGCACTAACTACTGTGCTTTTGTCGATCCTGGAGATGCCAATATTTGCATTAAATTCCTGCAACAGAGTAAAGCTAAATTATGTGCAATACTTATTACTCACTCTCATAGAGATCACGTAGATGGTGTTAAGGAATTAATATCTTACTGTAAATTTAATGGTTGGAATATTAATGTATATTACCCAAGAAATGAGCCTGTTGATGGCGGTAATATTGAACTGTCTGAGCCTGACCGCATCACAATAGAGCCGATGGAAATAACCTTTGATATTTTAGACATACCCGGGCATACATTAGGACATATTGCTTTTGTTAATCATCAAATGCTGTTTTGTGGTGACACACTATTCTCAGGAGGTTGTGGTCGGGTATTTAGTGGTACAGCTAATCAATTGAAGACATCATTGGATAAATTATCAACTTTACCATCAGAGCTAGAAGTATATCCTGCACATGAATACACTCAGGAGAACTTAAGATTTGCAATCTTGATTGATCCGAAAAACGTTGATCTACTTATATACAGTGAATATGTTGACCATTTACGATTAGGCCGTCAAGTCTTGCTCCCCACCACCATAGCTAGAGAGCGACTAATCAACCCGTTTTTACGTTGCGACAGTCAGGAAATAAAACTCAATCTTGAGCATCATTTTAACGTCCAGTTTGCCTCTGAAATAGCTGTATTCACAGCACTAAGAGCATATAAGAACGTTTTTTAACTATCATATCAATTTAACAACCCGCTACTACCACTATCATTTTTTAGTACTGTACAGTGGAAAAACTGTCATGAAATATCAGAAAGGAGAGTATATTGCCGAAAATAATTCATACGATGATCAGAGTTTTAGATCTACAGAAATCAAAGAGTTTTTATCAGGATATTTTTGATTTAAAAGAGACATATTGCTTAGACTATCCGGAATTCAAATTACTTTACCTGCGAAATAAGCATAGTGACTTTGAGATAGAATTAACGTTCAACAAAAATAGAACGGTCCCTTACGAATTAGGTGATGGATATGGCCACATTGCTTTTGTTGTTAACGATTTGGATGCTATTCACAAAAAAATTAATGCATTAGGAGTAAACGCCGGAGTAATAAATAATTTTAAAGATAAGGAAGTGTTAATCGCAAGGTTTTTCTTCATCAGTGATCCTGATGGATATAAAATTGAGATTTTACAACGCAATGGTCATTACCAATAAAATAAAATTAAACAAGGTGATTATTATGATTGATAAACAACAGGAATCTAAACGAAAATTCATTAAAATAAGTATTGGCATGCTCACTGGGACATTAATAGCTACCAGCGGTTTGTTTTCTATTATGGCCCCCGCGAGAAGTTGGTCATTACCTTTAACAGCATTACCCGATAACGTTGCAGAAACGATTTTAATAGTAACACGTCATATATTTCCTCATAAAAATCTTGAAGATGCCGTTTATGCTCTAGTGGTTAAAGATTTAGATAATTCAGCAGCGAATGATCCTGCGGTGAAAAAGCTCTTGATTGATGGCGTAGCAACTTTAAATAAAAAGTCAACAAACAACAATTGGTTATCAGCAAGTTATCAAGAACAAAACACGATTATCTTATCGATGGTCGATAGTGTTTTTTTTGAAAAAATTCGCGGTACATCGATTGTTTCACTTTATAACAATGAAATGGCTTGGGCACATTTCGGTTATGAGGGACCTTCTTATGAAAAAGGAGGTTATTTAAATCGTGGTTTTCAAGATTTAAATTGGCTGCCTGAACCTCCACATAGTACCAGTCCACTAAAAAATAAAACATAAAATAAAGGGGAAGGTAATGAAAAGTATTGATTTAAATGACAGCGATACAGTTGTGATTATTGGTTCTGGTGCTGGAGGTGGAACATTAGCTAATGAACTTTGCCAGCAGGGCGTAAAAGTTGTTTTACTAGAAGCTGGAAGCAAACAATCAACCAATACATTTGTGAACGATGAATGGAAATCATTTTCTCAATTGGCCTGGTTGGATAATAGGAGTACATCAGGAGGTTGGCGTGTTAGTAAGGACTTTCCTAATCTACCAGCATGGATATGTAAAACAGTAGGAGGAACGACAACACATTGGGCTGGAGCCAGCTTGCGAATTCAGGCGCATGAATTTAAGGCACTATCAACCTATGGTTCGATTAAGGGCGCGAACTTATTGGATTGGCCAATAACCCTTGATGACTTGGCCCCTTATTATGATTTGGCTGAAAATAAAATGGGCGTCACTCGTACAAACGGTATCCCAGGGTTACCAGGTAACAGCAATTTTAAAGTTATGCATGCAGGTGCCGAAAAGCTTGGCTATAAAGAATGTCACACTGGTCGAATGGCGATAAATAGCCTGCCTCGTGATGGTCGTGCAGGCTGTCAACAATTGGGGTTTTGTTTTCAGGGCTGTAAAATGGGAGCTAAATGGTCAACCCTTTACACCGAGATACCTGCGGCGATTGCAACGGGAAATCTTGAACTTAGAGCTGGCTGTCATGTAATGATAATTAAGCATGACGATAAAGGTCTGGTAGATGGAGTGCTATATGTTGATGAACAGGGCACTCAACAACTGCAAAAAGCCCGAGTCGTTTGTGTTGCGGGTAACTCAATAGAAACGCCTCGTTTATTACTCAATTCGGCAACTGAAATGTTTCCTAACGGTTTGGCTAACTCTTCTGATCAAGTGGGCCGTAATTATATGCGTCATACTACGGGATCGGTTTATGCGACTTTTGATAAACCAGTACGCATGTGGCGTGGCACAACAATGGCCGGCATTATTCAAGATGAAGCAAAAAATGACCCTTCACGTGGCTTTGTCGGAGGCTATGAACTGGAAACGTTGTCTTTAGGACTACCTTTCATGGCTGCATTTATAGACCCTGGATCAT
Source organism: Shewanella sp. MTB7 (assembly GCF_027571385.1). Lineage (NCBI taxonomy): Bacteria > Pseudomonadati > Pseudomonadota > Gammaproteobacteria > Alteromonadales > Shewanellaceae > Shewanella > Shewanella sp. MTB7. The sequence continues at coordinate 2,421,347 of NZ_CP085636.1, forward strand.
GGGGTAAAAAATTCACCGATGCCTTAGACAATTACGAGAATATGGCTGGTTTATGGATAGTGGGTGAGGATTTACCACAAGAAAGCAATCGGATCACACTTCATCCAAGTGATAAAGATCAGCATGGTTTACCTGTCCCAAATGTACACTTCGATGATCATCCTAACGACAAAATAATGCGTGAACACGCTTTTGAGCAGGGCTCAAAGCTTTATAAAGCCGTTGGAGCTAAAGAGGTTTATCGAGTACCCCCCTATCCATCGACTCATAACTTAGGAACTTGCCGCATGAGCCTACATCCTAAAGATGGGGTCTGCAATAAACATGGACAAGCCCATGACATTAAAAATTTATTCATCTCTGATGGCAGTCAATTTACCACTAGTGCGGCAGAGAACCCAACATTGACTATCGTAGCCTTGGCTATCCGTCAAGCTAAATTCATTGCTAACCAGCTATCAACTAAAACAATTTAAAGGTATAAAAATGAAAAAAAATAAAATTAAACCATAATCACCTATTTTATCAGTTACTTGTTGTGCTAGGACTTTTCTTAACCTCTAATAGTAGTCATGCAAAAGTAGAACTTTACAATAAAGACAATATGGAAGTATCGGTTGATGCTTTTTTGAGTGCTTTTTATGTTAATAGCAGTTCCGATTTTACGGATCCTGAAAAAATAGATAAAGAACAATCGAGAGTACGAATCGGTTATATCCCTAACTGGATTGGTTTTAACTTTACTAAGACGACTGACAGTGGCTTAACCCTTGGTGCACGTTCTTCTTTTTGGGTGTCTGTTGGCGATCAAATTGATGATTCTCAGCTTACAGACAGTGTTGTAGATACTCGTCAGTTCTATGGCACTGTGTCAGGGGAGTGGGGGGAAGTGTTATTTGGTAAAGATTTTGAGGTTTTTAGTCGTACCACGGTCTTTAATGACGTTAATTTGATGGGGGTTGGTAATGTTAGTCAAACATTAGGCGTGGTTGATTTTGAATTTGTATCCTTTGGAAACTTAGGTACTGGTCATACTTTTCCGTTACCGATTGGTCAAATTACCTATCGTTCACCGGAAATGAATGGATTTAAACTGGCTGTTTCTATGGTTGATCCATCGAAGCAAGCTCGAACAGCAACGATTGACTCACAAGAAAAAAAGCCACGTTTTGAGACAGAGTTAACCTATGATAGAGAATGGCAGGATGGTAGTTTAACGGGCTTTTTAGGTGGTACAACTCAAGAGTCTGAACAATTATTAGCTGGGGGAGATAGTGTTAAATCTTACGGAATAAACTACGGTGTGTTAATTAGACAAAGTGGCTTTGTATTACATTTGTCTGCGCTTGATGGTTCAGGCATTGGGCCGTTAATTAACTCACAAGGTGGTTATGTTCTTAACAAATTAGGTAAATTTCAAGAGTTAGACGTTAAAGCCAGATTAGTGCAATTGTCTTATACTTTTGGCTCCGAAAAATTATTCATTTCTTTGGGTAAAACGGAGCAAGAAGGTGAGTCGGCACTGAGTAACAACACATTTGACGCAAAATCATTAGCGGTTGGTTGGTATCATAAATTTTCAAAACAACTGACACTGTTAACAGAATACAATCATTTAGAACATAAAAATTTGGAAGAGGTTGATATTGTTTCAATGGGAATTGAATTAACGTTCTAGCAGACATTCTGAAGTATCGGTCATGGGTTTCAGTGATGCTGGAAACTGATGACTACGAACGGATTTCGATTTCTTAATTATCCTAATCCCGTTCGAGCTTCACATGTTCTTTATTGTTGAGATAAGTGGTACAAGCTACTCGTAAAAATGATGAAAAATTAACGATTCTTCCGCATTCTGTTAATTTTTCATAATACAGTCTGGATAAAAACTCTGAAAGTTTTAGGCTTTCTTCTTGTGATATTCTATCTAGAAGTTCCCAAAAAACTAATTCAAGTCTAATACGTAGTAACTACGCCATCAATTCGAATAGAGCGTGTTTTTAATTCAAATAAAGCAACATCTGCGCTTATATAAATTTCACACATGCACAACCTCCCAGTTACGCGCCGTACACATGGAAAGATAGTTGATTTTTTTTACCAAAGCAATATTTAGAATTTTTCAAGCCCCTAAATATTTCTTTTTTTGCATGCGTTTAATATATCGCTGAGCCGCCTTAGTTGCAGTAGCAGGTTTGAGTGGCATGATTTCTGCAAGCTTTAGAAGAACGATGGTCTTTACGTCCTCTATTTTTAGCTTTTATAGTATGCTGCAAGCTATTAACAGGGTTGAAGTAACGGCTTACAGCTAGCTAACCAAATACCAATTCCGCTCAATAAACCCAATCAAAAAAGATATTTTAAACTTGTTATCACACACGTTTCCTAACCTAGTTGTCTCACAAGCTACCTAAGTTGTTCACCACGATTAAGGGCTATCAATCTGTCGAGAATATGCTCCCCGTCCATACGGATGCCATTGTGTTCATACTCTGATGTCAGCCAGTATTTTAGGTTGCCCACTTTCTGGGTAGTTTCTAGGCTGTAGCGCATCTCAACAAACATGTCTTCGCTGTAGATGGCGGCTGCGACGGGGACTTGGTTGTTGACCAAGGTGTTCAGGTTATAGAGTGTTGGCCAGTCACTTTTATTGGCTAATAAATTGGCTGCATGTTTAAGCGGTTTTAAGTTAGTAAACTGCTCGAAGAACCAAGGGTAGACCATCTCTCCGGTAAAGAGAAAAGGCTTGCCAAGTTCATAGTTAAACTCATCATATTGAGCCCGTACTCGTTGAGCTGACCAATTTGAAGCGGTTTGCTGACAGTAAATACTTTCATGGAGTAGGGCAAAAATAGGGTTCGTATTGAAGTCTAACATCTGACAGAAGTGGGCGAGGAAAAGTGGGTTTACATGGGTGCCGATCTCCGTTTCTATCAGGGCATGCTCCAGAAGGTAGTATACCGCTTCAGGGCCTTGCTCCATGCCGATATTGATCCCAAGTAACTGTAACATCTCAACGGTGAGCCGCTCGCCAGTAGCGATGCGAACCTCATGATGGGTAATATGCTCGGCAAGCTGAGTGATAAGCTGCTGTGCATCGCTGAAGCGGGTAAAGAAATCGTGGTTTTTTGTTAGGACTCTTTGGTAGGTGGCTTGATAAATTTCATCGGCAGCGCGAGTAATAGAGGGGATCCCACCAGTGATATAGGCCTCTTTGAGTCCTGAAGGGGCATCATTGAGGTACTTTAGTACGCAAAAACCTCCGAAACTCTGACCTAAAATACTCCATTTTTGTCCAGGACAGAGTTGTTCTCGAATGGCTTCAGCGTCACGAATGATATTGTCAGATCTGAAGTGTGACAGATATTCAGCTTGTTGCTCAGAGTTGAAATGAGCCAGACTTAAATAGCTGACTGGGGTAGAAAGTCCTGTTCCGCGTTGATCTAAAAGTAGTACTCTGAATTCTGTTAATGCGCGTTTTATCCAGCCGCTATTTGCAACGGGTCTGATGGCTCCAAATCCAGGCCCTCCTTGAAAAAACACTAAAAAAGGCAGTTCATTTGAATTCGAATTAGTACCCGCTAAGGTGAGCTCTCTGGCAAAAACGTGGATCATTTTACCTTGAGGATCATCATAGTTAAGGGGCAAGGTGAAAGTATGTTTATGCGCAGACAAACCAGCTAAGCTTAGATCAGGTTTCATGGTGGTCCTAATTCTTAAATTTTTCTTATTGCTCGATTGTATACAAGAATTTGGTTTGGTCAAAATCCCTTTTTAGTTGTTGAGATCAAGTTAGTGTGAACTTTTAGCAAGAGTTATTAGAGTATTTCTCTGAGTTGTCGTAACCTCTTACTTTAATTCAAATGAAGTTCAGCCATTTTATGCAGGCCAATTAATGAAGTATCAGATCATTCCTGTCACCCCTTTTCAGCAAAATTGCAGTCTTGTTTGGTGTGATGAGACGATGAAAGCGGCTGTGATCGATCCCGGTGGTGATATAGACCGGATCCTAACTGAAGTAAAAAAACTGGGCGTATCTCTTGAGAAAGTATGGTTAACGCATGGACATATTGACCATGTTGGTGGCGCTAAGTTACTCTCAAAACAACTCAATATACCTATAGTAGGTCCTCATAAAGCGGATGTTTTCTGGCTTGAGAGCTTAGCGGATCAAAGTCAGCATTTTGGTTTAAAGGCCTGTGAGCCCTTTGTTTCTGATCAGTATTTAGAAGATGGTGACACGCTGACTATCGGTAAGTTAACACTTAAGGTATTGCATTGCCCAGGTCATACGCCTGGTCATGTGGTTTTTTTCTGTGAAAAAGCGAAAACAGCGTGGGTGGGAGATGTGTTATTTCATGGCTCAGTAGGGCGTACGGATTTTCCGCAATCGAATCACGATGATTTAATCTCATCGATCACTAAAAAGCTGTGGCCATTGGGCCGAGATGTGGAGTTCATCCCGGGACATGGGCCTATTTCAACTTTTGGTTCAGAGCGAGATCAAAATCCATTTGTAGCTGATCAACTGTTTAACCAGTGAATATTTTATCTCTTTCTTTTTATACCGATAGACAGCAGTAACAAACTGATGAATCCCAGTGCACCACCAGAGCTATTACTTGCTGTTGGTGCAGGTGTTGGCACTGCTGTTACTGTGATGCTTTGTTCAGATATACTATCAGCTTTACCATCCTTGACCGTTAATATCACCTTATACGTGCCAGCTTGGCTATAACTATGTGATAGCTGTAGCTTATCGGCACTATTGCCATCACCGAGATCCCATAGATAACTCAAACTGTCTTCGTCAGCATCACTGCTGCTATTGGCGTCCAGTTGACATGTAAGATGAGTACAATTGGCGGTAAAGCTTGCACTAGGAGCTTGGTTTATGTCGAGTGTTAGGCTTTGACTCTTACTGTTATTCAAGCCTTGCGGATCGGTCACCGTGAGTGTGATTTGCGCTTTATTGTCAGAGAGCTGGCTGTTTGAAAAGTCATAACTAGGACTCCTTTCACTACTTGAAGCTTCAGCTATTTGCCATTGATAAGTTAAGTTATCGCCTTCTGGATCCTCGCTGTTACTGGCGTCAAACTGACAGACAAACTTATCGCACTGGTAACTAAAACTGGCTTGTGGTGCAAGGTTGGCCTCAGGTGTAATAATTTGAATAAACTGCGCTGATAATGCGCCCCATTGACCACTAGTGTCTTTGGCTTTTAGATAGAGAGTATGTTGGCCAATACTTAAATCACTGGCGTTGATTTGAAGCTCACCCTGTTCTGTTTTCTCATCAAACGTCCCGTCTAAAGGGGTGAGCAACGTTGTCTGACCGTCATCCCAAGGTGCATCGTCAATATAAAGTGCAATTTCAGAGATATCTTGAGTGGTTTCAGTGCCACCTCGTTTGCTAAATCTATCGTCGGATGCGGTGACGTTGAGTGTAACTCGGTAGTTTTGCGCAATGGCATCGATGGGGTGGCCAACAATGCTGATACTGGTGATATCAGGGCCAGAGGGGATAAGATAGGGCGCTTCTACAATTTTCGCGGCATATTTAAGAGCCTTGAGATTGTCTGGTAATACCTTCTCATTGTAGACCGAACAGCTCTGAAAAAATTCAGTCCCCAACTCGAAAGTCATGTGGGGGATCCCTAATTCGCCATAGCTTAAATTATCGCTGGTGCCATCGGTTGGGTAGAGTCCGACACTCTGCATCGGCATATAGCCATTGTAACGGGCAAGTTTTCTGCCCAGAGCGCGCATCGCCGCACCATTTGGGGCTAAAGTGTTATTATCACCCCATGGAAAAAGTACTAATTCACTGTAGGAATGAACGTCAATATGCAGTCCTTGGGTGGTATCCGGCGCGGCATCATTGCGGTTCGGTCCTCTGTGATCACCAAACAGGTTTCTCACATAGTTTTCTACAGCTTGTGTTTCAGGTTCTGATGCCGGCGTTGGCCCACGAAATACTTGGCTGCATTCATTGCCGCTAGAGCCTTCCTCTACCGTATTCCAGCCCCAACTAAAATTGCGGTTAAGATCGGTGCCGATGGCGTCGGGATTGCTGGCGCAGTAATCTTGGTTCTCGTTTTTGCGCCAGTACAGTCCATTTTCGGCTCTCTTGCGTCCATCCGGATTCATATGCAGTAGTAGATGAATTTCGTGGCGGTCTAGAATCCATTGGCTGTCGGCGTCGCTGCTGTATTCATTGAGTAGATTTTTAGCAAACTGTAATACCAAAGGGGACGTGGCATACTCCCTCGCATGCATTGCAGCGTGGATAAACAGCTTAGGTTTCTCGCCTGTAACTAGGCCGTTAGTGAGCTTCAATACATTAAGATCATAACCGCCATTGCCCGTCTTTTTTTGCCAGGAATCACCAATATCTTCGATACTGGCAAAATTTGGATATTGAGCAACGAGCTGTTCGATATCGCTTTGGGTCTCCTCAACCGTTGGGTAGCAGCTATAACCCGCTATTCCCTGCATTGATGAACTGCTTTGACTTGGCGCTCTTTGGGGATAAAGTTTGGCAGATTCTTCCACCTTGACTGTGCTGGTGGTGAAAGGCTTTATTCTGTTAAAAGCCGCATTTGACAGTGGCACCCAGATAACCCTCTGCTGGGGTTCTGTTTTTATCTTGTCATTGTGAAGTGTGATATTGGCTTTTAGAAAAGTCATCTCATCGGGAAAGATCAGTTTATAAGTGTGTTGGCTGTTATCTGTTGCAATGGCCTGAGATTGAAGCAGCGATGTTAAGATCAGGCTGGGTATAAATAGCATTTTTGTGAATCTAGAGAACGTTAATTTTGGTGACAATCGAGTTATTTTTTTTGATATATTCATTATAGTTAACGGCCTTGTTCAACCATCCTACCTGAGCTTAAACATGAGCATTTTGAGGTAGCTTGGGCATATATTTCTCATTTAGACGAGAACGGTTTGTTTTACCGTGCAGGGCAAAACGCTTATTCTGTACAAAATAGCAACATATCTCTCTTTTTGTAAGCTGTTTTACACTCTATTAAATATGACAAATAGAGTTTGCTGTGTCTGACGCCTTTTATAGGAGGCTCAAGCTATTCCAAATACCTAGTTTAAACTTGAACCGTTTGGCTGTTCGTCTCGAAGACATTTAACTGAGAAATAGCCTTTTGTTGGTATTTTTACTACAAAAACCTATTTGCAGTCACATCTGCGGCCAATAAAACCGCAGTTAATCCCAGTTTTATGGCATTGATCCTATTTTTGTTATTAAAAATGGAGTAATTTATCATTCAAAACTATTCCAATGTAATGAGGGGTCATACATGGAACATCGTTGGCAAATTGCCATATCGGCAGGCTTACTTGCGGCTGTTTGGGCAGGCGTCGCAGATATCTTTCATCTGGTCACTTGGATCGGGTTTCTAAGTTGTAGCACCTATTTTGCATTGGGGAAATTGAATTTCCAAGGAGTCGTTATCTCTTGGTGCACCAATCTGTCCGGCGTATTCTGGGCTTGGTTAGTCATCAGTGGTAGTAGTTACTTTGAAACGCCTATGGTGGGTTATCTACTTACGGGGATCGTCACCTCAGCCATGTGCCTTCAAGCCAGTTACAGCAAGCTTGCGTTTATTCCCGGGGCATTTATTGGTTGCTGCATTACTTTTGCTATGGGCGGTGATATTGCCAATATTTTACCTGCGTTAATCATAGGTTCACTCTTAGGCTATAGCATGTCAGAATTGACCGGCGTACTGGTGACATTGAAATTAAAATGGAAGGAGCGTTTCCAAAGTGATAGAGCATCGATAAGCTCGTCTAACCAGACAAATTAGTGAGATAGCGCAAAGTTAATTCGTTTTTTGGTTTTATACTCGATAATAAAAATAATGTTTAGTAACAACAATAAATTTCTGTTACTAAACAAAGAGGTTGTAGGAACAATGAAACAGATCCAGTTTAGAAAAATAGATGCTTTGATGATTAAGTTGAGCCTCAATGGCAAATTTTGGCTCTTGTGTCTTTTGGTGTCGTTAATTACCACCAGTATCGCCTTGGTCAATCTTAATCAAGTTCAGACTCAGATTACTGCAAACTCTCAGGAAAGAGCACAATCGATGCTTGATGCATTTGCCAATGTTGCAAGCACTCAAGGGATAACAGGTGATGAGCTTGCTCGTTTTGCTTCAGAGCAAGGGCTTCAGTTAAATAGTAACAGTGTTGATCGCCGTCAGAGGGATTCTGTTACTGTCTCCTCGCCGGTGGGTCATCAGTATCTTCAATTGAATGTCAATGTGAAAGCGTGGGAAGCGCAAGCACTTAGCAATGCCAATATGATGCTTTGGGTCGCTTTGCTCGGTCTGTTGCCACTATTTCAACTCAGTTATTGGACCTCAACCTCACTTGGTGGCGGTTTGTGGGATATGTATATCGCCATTAAGCGTTTGGCTGATGGCGATCTGACTCAGAGATTGAAATTTTTTGGTAAAGACGATTTTAGTATGATCGCCACCGAAATCGATCGCAGTGCCGACAATATGAGTGAGATGGTGGTAGCGATAGCTCAGAATGCAGCTACGCTCGCTCAAGCTGCAGATGAATTTGATCAGCAAGCGAAGCAGAGCGAAGATTTAATCGGTTGCCAACATCAGTTCTTAGATAGTGTGGCGGTGGCAATGGATCAGATGACTGCCGCAATCGAAGAGGTCTCGCACAATGCGGCTAATACTTCAACCCAGACCCAAGAGAATACTCATCAGGCTCAAGCAAGCAAGCAACGTATTGCTGAAGCGGTTACCCGCATCACAGATTTGGTGAATGAGATTGATACGGCATCGAGTTCAGTATCACAACTTTCTAATAGTGCTTCGGAAATTGGCGCCGTAGTGACTACCATCAATGGGATTTCAGAACAGACAAATTTGCTGGCATTGAATGCCGCCATCGAGGCTGCTCGTGCTGGAGAGCAGGGCAGAGGATTTGCTGTTGTTGCTGATGAGGTTCGAACTTTAGCGGGCAGGACTCAGGCTGCAACTGTTGAGATTCAAATGATGATTGAAGGTTTACAAAAGGGCAGTTCAACGTTATCAAAGGTGACTAAAAGTATTGTTGAACAGGCCGATCAGGGACGAAATGCTATCGTTTCTGTAGGAGAAGATGTGGACTCAATGGCGAATTCGACTGCGGACGTATTTGATATGAGTTCTCAAATAGCCGCTTCAGCTGAAGAACAGAGTGTGACGGCACGTGACATTGCCGCTCAGCTCAATGACATTCGTGATCAATCGCAAATCATTAAAGAGACGGCTCAGCGCTCAGTCATACTGGCTGCAGAACTGAGCCAGTCCTCTGTCGAGTTAGATCAGATTTTGAGTCAATATAGATTGAGTTGATTCCACCTCAGTTACGCAGAAAAAGCAAAACCTTGGTTTTGCTTTTTTATTGCCTATTATTAAATAGTTCAATATAGAACTGCTATATTATTTTAAATATATATTTCTTGTTTGAATATGAAATTTTTTTCTTTAAATTCAGTTCTTATTATCGGCGGGATAAAAGTGACTGATGTCATTATTCAACTTTGCCATATTTCTTTTCTGCAATTGAAAATGAGGTAGATGTGAACAATAGACCGGCAATGGCGTTATGTGCAGGATTTTTTATTGGCCCATTAGGGGGTCTTTCTGAAGTGAGTGCAGATACAATCAGGTTGGTTAACCCATCGGGGGAACCTCTACCAGATCTTGTTGTGTACTTACAAACTAGCAATCCCTCTCAGCCCGCAACTATGGGTAAAATCAGCCCTCCTATAGAAATACATCAACAAGATAAACAGTTCACACCCTATATTACGGTGATGCAAAAAGGTTATGAATTACAGTTTGTAAATGACGATGATATTACCCACCATATCTATTCTGCCGCAGGGCCAAAGCGTTTCTCTTTTAAGCTTAGAAAAGGCAGTGCATCGGATTCGATTGTTTTTGACCAAGTGGGCCATATCTCCATGGGGTGTAATGTCCATGATTGGATGAGTGGGCACTTATTAGTCGTCGACACTCCCTATTTTGCTATCACTGATGAGATGGGCGAGGTTAAGTTTGATACCATTGTTGATGCTGACTACACCTTAACGACATGGCATCCCCAGCTATCCGTCGACAGTAATCGTATATCACAGAAGATCACCACACCGCTTGCTCAACCTTTAATCATAACCGTCAATGCATCTATGGCTGATATCCCCGAACAAAAGAGTTTGGATGATTTTGAGTTTCTGGAAGGCTACTGATGTTTGGTTTTTGCAATCGAATACAGACGCGCATTTTTGCCTTTTTCGTCATCTTATTGATAGCGGTTCAGGCGATCTCATTTTCAATTACCTTCTTCGCTAATAAACGACTTGAACAGCAACAACTGAATAACCAGCTATCCGTGGCTGAACTGGTGTTTAAGTCTGATTATGGCAAGCGTAATTACTACCTGTCAGCTTTTGCCGAAACAGCTGCTAAAGATTTTGGTCTCAAAGATATCTTCATCGATAATGACAGTCGTAGTTTTTTGGTGGCGCTTAATAATCACAGAAAACGCATTAATGCCGATCTTGCTATCGCAGTGGATAAACATGGTGCCATCATCGGTGAGTTGATGCTCAACACCGGTGAGCAGGAGCTAGGCAAGGTTACTGTTGGTCCTGAGCAAGGTCAGCAATTTCGTTACCCATTGGATACCGGGCTTGTGAATATTAATCCACTCTATTCGCTCGGAGGTAATATCTATCAAATCAAATTTGCGCCCTTAACCAGCGGCGCAAACAATGTGATTGGTTGGGTCGGGTTTGGTTTTATTATTGGTAATGAACTTGCCAAGTCACTGCAGTTGCACACCGGATTAAATGCCGGGTTTGTGGTGACACAAGCTGGGCAAGCTAATCAATTTATCAGTTTATCCGGTGAAGGTTTAAATGCCGCTGACAATGACGCGGTTTCTCGCTTTATTGCTAATGGAGAGGCTAACGAAGATTATGTTCTTTGGCATGAGCTACTTGGTCAAGTGGAGCAAAAGCAGGTGCATGCCTTCATGTATCAGACTCGGTATGACGTGCTTGAGTCGTTCCAAAAACAGTGGTTGCAACAGTTAAGTTTAATTTTGCTGATGCTTCCTATCTCTCTTTTATTGGCATTTTTTATTTCAAGTGGCGTAACTAAACCGATCATGCTGTTGATCGAGCAGGCAAGGTATATTGCCAAGGGAAATTATAACTCTAAAGTCCAGGTGGGCAACAGTGTCGAGATGCAGCTTTTAGCCGAAGAGTTCACCGTGATGCAGCAGGCTATATTGAGCCGTGAAAGTGAAATAGTGTTTCAGGTCTATCATGATCCCTTGACTAAGCTAGCCAACAAAAATGAGCTGAAACGGCTGACATCCCTATGGTTTGACGATAAGTCGGCCGTTGCTATCTGTTTAATTGATATAAAACGCATGACAGAAGTGAATGGCACCCTAGGCCACGTGGTCGGAGATGAGGTGATTAAAGAGGTTGGCAAGCGGCTGTCGTCTTTGGAAAATATTGACCTTGTTTGTCATATTACAGGAGATGAATTTGCCTTGGCTTTTAAAAACACCTCGCCAAAAAAGCTTAGGGTTTTGATGGCCGAACTGCAAAAAAGCATTGAAGCAGAATACCGTTATCAAGATATATCCCTGCATCTTCAGCTTTCCATTGGTATCAGTTTTGTTCATTACCCTAGTGATTTAGAAACCTTATTACGTCAAGCGGATACGGCACTGCAATATGCCAAGAAAAATAAACTAGAACAGCAAATCTACAATCAGCAGATTGATGGTAATACGTTAGATCGCTTGCAGTTAATTAACGAACTTAAGTCAGCTATAGACAATGGTGAACTGGTGCTCTTTTACCAGCCTAAACTTGATCTTAAATTAAAAAAAGTAACCCATGTTGAGGCGTTAGTGCGCTGGCAACACCCAGATAGAGGCATGATCCCTCCGGATCACTTTATCCCGATTGCGGAACAGATGGGGCAGATGAATGCATTAACCCAGTGGGTAATGAACGAGTCAATTGAACAATATCTTAAGTGGAAGTCTCAAGGCATAGACTTATGCATTGCTATTAACATCTCAGCAGAAAATTTGAAGGATGCTCATTTCTGCCAATACGTACTGGATCTTATCTCAGAAAAAGGCGTACCTATTGAGGTATTAACGTTAGAGATCACTGAGGATGCGGTGGTATCAGATCCTGAAAATGCGATTAAGCAACTTAAGGTGTTAAAAAACAGTGGCCTTAAGATATCTATTGATGATTATGGTACCGGTTATTCATCTTTAGCTCAGCTGAAACAGCTGCCGGTGTCTGAACTGAAAATTGATAAGTCATTTGTGCAAAATTTGATGGTGAGCGTGGATGATCAGATTATTGTGAGCTCTACTTTGCAGTTGGCGCATAATTTAGGACTCAGTGTTGTTGCCGAAGGTATAGAAGATGAAGGTGCATTAAACTGGTTAGTTGAACGAGGATGTGAGATGGGGCAGGGCTACTATTTGTCCAGACCTTTAGATGCAGGAAAAATTGCCGACTGGTTGGCTAACTCACCCTATTAACTTATTAGGCCAATAATCTTAGCTCTGCTGAATATGAAGGTTTGGATGAGAATAGACTATAGAGTCAGTTAGTAAGAGCAAAAATATGCTCGATTAAAAGGGGGAAAGATGAAATATTGGGTATGGATGTTGTGCTTATTCTCATCAATCACAATGGCCGTTGAACATAAGGTGTCAGGGATTGTGGATGTCAGGGCAAGTTATACTGATGGGATAACATCATATGTCGATGCGGGACTGGGTAAGTTCCGTTTTAACCCTGACGGGCAAGTATCTTTAGCTCAAGGAGGACTCAGTTATCAGATTGATTGGGAGAATCCCCTGTCAGCTCATGTGGTGGCAAACGCTTATTGGGATGGAGTTAGAGACAATATAGGCCTTACCGAAGCCTACCTTAAATATAAAGGTTTACCCTGGAGTAATGGGTTGAGGTTGTCGGTGAAGCTTGGGATCTTATATCCAGATATCTCCATGGAAAATATAGCGACGGCATGGTCATCGCCCTACACACTCACATACTCAAATATCAATAGTTGGATTGGCGAAGAAGTTCGTCATATCGGTGGTCAATTTAGTCTTGAACATTTAGGAAAGTTCAGCGATTCTTCCCATGATTTTAAACTGGTTGCCGAGCTATTTCAGAATAATGACACCACAGGCGCCATGTTATCTTGGCATGGATGGACAAACAGTTCGCGGCAGACACTCTGGCAAGAAAAGTTACCCTTGAGTGCACTTCCCAGTCTTGATGGTGGTTCGCTGACGGATCAGGCTAAGGAGTCCGATCCATTCTTAGAACTCGATGATCACCTTGGTTACCATGTTAAAGCACAATGGCGCTTGCAGAGCTTGGGCAGGGTCGAACTGGGGTATTACGATAATGATGTTGATACCAGTGTGGTCAAAGAGGGCCAGTATACTTGGCTGACTCAGTTTGGCCATATAGGTACTAAATGGCGCTTGCCTTATCATATCGAATTAATTGCGCAATATATTAAGGGCGATACGTCGATGCACTCGCCCTCGGGTAGCAAGGTGGTTGATAACGGCTATGAAAGTGGTTTTATTTTATTGAGTCATCGATGGCAGAGGCACAGAGTCTCTTTCAGATTTGAACATTTTAACGTTACAGATAACGATCTTACTCTGGATGATGACAATCGTGAGCAGGGCAAAGCTGTTACGCTTTCTTATGGCTATCAATTGCGTAAAGGCTGGTTTCTGCAGGCAGAATATAATCGTATCGATTCGACGCGTCCCGCACGGCAAGCTCAAGGTTATGATAAGGATTTAATTGAAGAGCAGTGGCAGTTAGCCAGCCGTTACTACTTTTAAGAGTCGTAACGGCTGACAAGATTGCTTGGACTGTCAGTCAAAAGCTGATGGGTTATAAGATGTTGAGACTATTATAGGGCAGCAGCAACGATAGTTCCTTGTTTAATTGCACGCTTAGCGTCCAGCTCAGAGGCGATATCTGCGCCGCCGATCAACGTGACTTTCACATTTTCAGCTTCTAATTCAGCTTGTAGACTTCGGTGCGAATCTTGACCGGCGCAGATGATAATGTTGTCTACTTCAAGAAGCTGGGCTTGGCCCTCTATTTCAATGTGCAGACCCGTATCATCAATGTGAGTGTACTGTACGCCTTTGAGCATTTTCACGCCTTTATTCTTCAGTACTGTACGGTGGATCCAGCCAGTACTTTTACCTAAACCTGCACCTACTTTAGAGGTTTTACGTTGCAGTAGGAATATCTGTCGCGGTGACGGCTCGCTTTGAGGCTCTGTTAAGCCACCAGGGGTAGAAACCGTGAGATCCACTCCCCACTCTTTCATATAAGCCGTTTTATCTAGGCTGGTAGATGGACCCTGATGAGAAAGGTACTCGCCGACGTCGAAACCTATGCCGCCTGCCCCAATGATAGCAACGCGTTTACCGACAGGTTTCTTATGCTTGAGTACGTCGATATAGTTCATCACACTAGGGTGTTCTATTCCTGGAATATCGAGTTGGCGTGGGATTATCCCTGTTGCCAACAACACTTCATCGAACTGGGTTAACTCTTCTTTAGTGGCTTTGGTATTGAGCTTTAGTGTCACACCTGTTAGTTCTATCTGTTTTTGGAAGTAGCGTATGGTTTCAGAGAACTCCTCTTTACCCGGTACTTGCTTAGCGATATTAAATTGACCACCAATTTTGTCATCTGCCTCAAAAAGCGTGACTTTATGGCCGCGTTTGGCGGCTGTTGTTGCGGCAGCAAGTCCAGCAGGTCCAGCGCCGACGACGGCAATATTTCTTACATCACTGGCCGGCAGGATAAGCAATTTTGTCTCATGGCAAGCTTGTGGGTTGACTAAACAACTCACCAACTTCATCTGAAATATATGGTCTAAACAGGCTTGATTACAACCGATACAAGTATTGATCTCATCTGATTTGTCAGCAGCAGCTTTGAGTATAAAATCAGGATCAGCCAGCATAGGTCGCGCCATCGAGATGATATCGGCATTGCCTTCGGCCAAGATCTCCTCAGCAAGTTCAGGGATATTGATGCGGTTAGTGGTACACAGAGGGATATTCACCTCTTGCTTCATGCGCTTGGTTATCTCAACAAACGCTCCCCTAGGTACACTGGTGGCGATGGTAGGAACTCGCGCTTCATGCCAGCCAATTCCCGTGTTGATAATCGTTGCGCCAACGGCTTCAATGCCTTTAGCCAGCTCAACAATTTCTTGCCATGTGCTGCCACCTTCAATGAGATCGAGCATAGATAAGCGGAAGATTATAATGAACTCTTTACCTACTGCTTCTCTGGTACGGCGGACGATATCGAGGGCGAGTCGAGTGCGGTTCTGGTAGCTTCCCCCCCAGCGATCGTTTCTGTGGTTGGTGCGCTTACAGATAAACTGGTTGATAAAGTAACCTTCAGAACCCATGATCTCCACGCCGTCATATCCAGCAGCTTGTGAATTTAGGGAACAGTTAACGAAATCTTGGATCTGTTTCTCAATCCCTGCTTCATCTAGCTCTTTGGGGACGAATTGATTAATCGGTGCTTGTAGTGGCGAACAGCTCACTAGGTGAGGGTGGTAAGCGTAACGGCCGGTGTGCAGTATTTGAAGGCAGATAACCCCATCTTCTTTATGGACGGCTTGAGTGATCAGTTTATGTTTCTCAATGTCCTCATCAGTGGCAATCATGGTGGCATTGGGCATGCCGCCACCTTCCAAGTTCGGCGCAAAACCGCCGGTAACGATAATGCCTATCCCGCCCGCTGCTCGCTTAGCGTAATAGGCAGCCATGCGTTCAAATCCGTTAGGGGCTTCCTCTAAGTTCGTGTGCATCGAGCCCATCAAGCTGCGATTTTTTATGGTGCGGAACCCGAGATCAAGCGGGGCCATTAAGTGGGGGTATGGATTGCTCATTATTCGACACCTAGTCATTATTATTCTTGGTTAAAGATAGAGCGAATGCTAAGATTAGCCAATGACCAAAGTTAACAAATTGATGATTATAATTTGCATGGTGGTGTGTTGTGAAACTCGGTGATATCTCTATCTCATACATTGAAATTGTGATTAAGGCGATGCAATATCTAGGGGAAGATATCGATGGTCTCTTAACTAAATACTCTTTAGATAGCACGGCACTAGCTTCTCCAGATGCTCGAGTAACTATTCCTAAATTTATGCGATTAGGTCATGATTGTATTAAACAAACCAACACACCTTGGTTAGGTTTGATCATGGGTAAAGTCACGACAGTGACCAATTTAGGGATTGCTGGCCTACTGGCTTTTTCGTCGAAAGATCTCAGGCAAGCTTGTGAGCAGATAAGCACTTATGAGCTACTGAATAAGTATAACTCCCGCGGTCAATCGCATTTTTATGTGAGCCACTCTTTTGGCATGGAGATGGGCAAGAGTCGCGAGCTTTGCCGTGAGTACGATGTAGAAGATGGTCAGGGACTATTGATGTTCTACTCCATCAATCCCTATAACGAATATAATCACTTTGTGGTTGACTCTTTACTTTCTGGCTGGCATCAGGTGATTAACACTTTATCGGGTCGTGAGGATGCGATTGTCAAGGTATGTTTCGAATTTCCCGCTCCCGTTTATGCTGATAAGTACAGTGAGTATTTCAATTGTGAAGTGGTATTTAATCAACCCAATAACTACCTAGTCATCAAGGCTGAAGCCTTAGATTGGCCCTGTTTGAATCGTAGTGCGCCCACTTTTGAATTACTGCGCCGTGGCGCGGAAGCTGATCTTGAGAAGGTGCGGTTGGGGCTGAGTTTTCACGAGAAGGTGAGTCGGGTTATAGGCCCCTTACTTGATGGTACCACGCCGACCTTAGAGCAGGTTTCAGAGCAACTCAGTATGGCACCTTGGACTGTGCGGCGTAAGTTGGTGGATGAGGGGGGCAGTTTCCAGCAGACGCTCAATGATACTCGTCGAACCCTCTCAATAAGCTATGTTCGTGATACAGCATTGACCTTAGGAGAGATAGCCTATCTATTAGGATTCGGTTCACCTACCGCATTTCAACGGGCATTTAAACGTTGGACGGGAGAGGCGCCGGGTCGTTTTAGAAACCGAATCACTCAGGGGAATGACCTGAGAAATGTCGATGAAGATTAAAATTAAAACATAGGTTCAATACTTATTCGTTAATAAGTTTGGTGAATTTGCAATCAATAAAATCAACGTGCCAAGCAAGCGCTAGGTTTGCAATGTCTCGCTTGTCATGATATTCCTTTGGTTTTATTTCTGAAACAGAAAAAGTAATGATGGATAAACAGCAAGATATATTTGGTTCTGAGGATCTTGTCGATCTACTTTCTGCCCGTGGGAGACTTCAGCAAGCATCGGCTAGTTTGTTCAAGGCCAAGGGATATTCTCAAACTACAGTGCGTGATATTGCCGCTAAGGTGGGGATTCAAAGTGGCAGTATATTCCATCATTTTAAGAATAAAGAACAGATATTGGTGTCTGTGATGGCGGATTCTGTGCTCAGAGTCTTGCTTTCAATGGAGAGTGGTTTGGCAATAGCTACCAGCACCAAAGACAAGATAAGCTGCTTGATCCAATGTGAATTAAATGCGATACACGATGAAGAGTTAGCGGGCTTTCGTTTACTTATTTCAGAGTGGCGCTCACTGAGTGGGGATAATCAAAAGAAAATCCTCTGTTTACGAGACAGATATGAAGCAATTTGGTCTCAGGTATTGAACAATGCTCAATCGGAGGGGTTAATTCATACTGAGAGCTTCTATCTGCGAGGGTTTATCCGAGGCGCCACCATTGAAACCTGCAACTGGTATAAACCGTCGGGGAGTGTAAGCCTTGCTGCGCTCACTGATAAATTGATGCTCTCTATTGTGTGTCGGGTATAATACCCATTAAAAGTAACCTCAACATCAATCATATTATGTTGGGGTTACTTCTATACCCAAACCTCTAACACAACGCCTCTGAAACTAGCGTTCTTAGGTCGTTTGGGTATAA
Organism: Shewanella sp. MTB7; assembly: GCF_027571385.1. NCBI lineage: Bacteria > Pseudomonadati > Pseudomonadota > Gammaproteobacteria > Alteromonadales > Shewanellaceae > Shewanella > Shewanella sp. MTB7. The sequence continues at coordinate 2,439,477 of NZ_CP085636.1, forward strand.
CTATGCCGACAGCTTTTCGAGCTTGGATTCCTCTTTTAATTCACGTCTTAGAATTTTTCCAACCGGTGACATGGGCAGTTCTTTTCTAAACTCATAAATCCGTGGAATTTTATAACCTGTGAGTTTGTCTTTACAGAAGGCTTTTATATCATCTCCGGTGAGGGTGACATTGTTCTGAGTCACAATATAAAGCTTTATCACTTCGCCTTGTTTAGGATCTGGCACTCCTATGGCCGCGCAGTTTAATACATCGGGGTGTGTGGCCACGATTCCCTCAATCTCATTGGGGAACACATTAAAGCCGGAAACAATAATCATGTCTTTCACTCGGTCGACGATACTGACATAGCCATCCTCGTCAATAATGGCAATATCGCCAGTCAGCAGCCATTCGCCACCAGGGGTAAAAGATTCGCGGGTAGCCTTGGGGCGGTTCCAATAACCTTTCATGACTTGAGGCCCTTTAACGCACAGTTCCCCACGTTCACCTATGGCCACCTCATCGCCGATAGCGTTGATGCATTTAAGACTTGTTCCAGGCAGAGCTTGGCCGACGGAGCCCAGACGTTCTTGGCCATCAAATGGGTTCATGCAAACAGCAGGAGAGCATTCGGTTAAGCCGTAGGCTTCTGAAATACCAATTCCAGTGATCTGTTTCCAGCGCTCTGCGGTATCGTCCAGTAACGCGGTACCACCAGATAGCGTGAACACCATCTCACTAAAATCCAGTTGTTTAAAGTTAGGGCTCTCCATCAAGGAGACAAAGAGGGTATTAAGCCCCATCAGTCCCGTCATCTTAAAGGGCATTATAGCCTTGATAAAGGTCTCTGTATCTCTGGGGTTAGCGATTAACACGCTATGCTCCCCCAATCTGAAAAATGCCATTAAGTGCACGGTAAATGAGTAAATATGATAAAGGGGCAGTGGGGCAACCATGATGGATTGTTTATCGGCTCCCATCAACGCTTTGCCATTTTCATCTGTTTGCATGGTAACGGTTCCTGACTGCAACATGTTAGCGACGATGTTGGCATTGGTCAGTTCTGCACTTTTGGCTACTCCAGTTGTTCCGCCTGTGTACTGTAGCACTATGGTGTCATCTGGCTGACTTAGGTGAGTGGGATTAAATCCCTTACCTAAAGATTGATTGACGACTTTTCTAAAAGAGATGGCTTGAGGCAGATGATATTTTGGAACCATCTTTTTGATGTGCTTAACCGTGGAGTTGATCAGCAGCCGTTTTACGCTAGGTAGCATATCGGCAAGGCTGGATATTAAGATAAGCTCCAAGCTGGTTTCAGCTTGTATATTTTCAACGGACTTGGCAAACACATCCATACACAGGAGTGCTTTGGCTCCTGAGTCATTAAATTGGTGAACCATCTCTCGTTCGGTATAAAGCGGATTGGTGTTGACGATACGCAACCCAGCTCTTAATGCGCCATAAACCGCAATGGGATATTGCAGTGTGTTGAGCATCTGAATAGCGATGGCATCACCAGGTAATAGGGAGGTATGGTTTTGCAGATAATGGGCGAAGGCGGCACTGTATTTATCTATTTGAGCAAAACTTAATGTGTATCCTAGGCTAGTAAAGGCGGGTCTGTCTGCATAGGTAACAAAGGCTTCTTCAATTGCCTGAATGACCGATTCATATTGAGTGAAGTCGATGTGATCTGTCAGGCCCGATGCGCGTTTACCATCCCAAAAAGATGCTTCCATAAATCCCTCTTATTTTTATTTTTGACTCAAATCACGGCATTAGCGTGGGATGCTTGCCATTAAGAAGTCTTTTTCAAACTTGACTATCACTTAAATAGCGAACAATGAGAAGTGACTAATAATGACAAATTAGTATCCCAAATTGACATCCAGCTTCTGCCGTTTAGCTAAACAGGTTAGTTTTGCTGTTATTGAGTGAATATTTTGTTGTTACAAGATTGCAAACCAAGCGCTTGCTTGGTAGTGTGTTTTTTAACATAAGTGTTTACTTTATATTCAGCGCAGGTACGGCAATGGGTTTAACGCAAAAAACGGTGCGACTTGGGTGTGCTTCGGCATTCTGGGGAGATACAGGAGCCGCTGCGAGTCAGTTGGTTGCTAAAGGTGAACTGGATTATCTGGTTTTTGACTATCTGGCTGAGATGACGATGTCATTGATGGCTGCCGCTCAGCTTAAAAGTGTCGATGCAGGTTTTGCGCCCGATTTTATAACCAGTTTAATCCCATTGTTACCGAGTATCGCCCAGCAAGGTATTAAAGTGTGCAGCAATGCTGGAGGGATCAATCCCTTAGCTTGTGCGCAGGCTTTGCAAACTCAGATTGACGAACAGGGGTTGGGTTTAAAGGTCTATGTGATTGAGGGAGATGATCTCAGATCCCAAGCGGCCTCGCTGCAGACTCAGGGGATCACTGAGATGTTTTCCAAGCAGGCATTGCCCTCTGATCTCACCAGCGTAAATGCTTATTTAGGCGCTCCAGCGATTGCTAAGGCGTTTGAAGAGGGAGCCGACATTGTGATAACCGGACGTGTGGTCGACAGCGCTGTGGTGCTAGGTCCCTTAGTTTATGAATTCGGTTGGAGCTGGCAAGACTATGACAAACTAGCTCAGGCATCACTGGCTGGTCATATTATTGAGTGTGGCACCCAATGTACAGGGGGGAATTTTACCGACTGGCACATGGTTAAAGATGGCTATGCTGATATGGGTTTTCCTATTGTTGAATGTCATCAAGATGGCCGTATTTTTGTGACTAAAATAGCGGGAACCGGTGGATTAGTCAGTTGCGATACCGTTGGTGAGCAGATCTTATATGAGATAGGCGATCCAAGGGCCTATCAACTGCCTGATGTGATTTGTGATTTCAGCCAGGTGACGCTGCAACAAGAGGGCAAAGACAGAGTATTGGTCACGGGCGCGAGTGGTAAGTCACCTTCAGCGCAATATAAAGTGAGTGCCACCTATTTAGATGGTTACCGAAGTACTGCCAGCTTTTTAATTGCTGGTAGAGATGCAGCCACTAAGGGGCAAGTAGTGGCAGAGGCTATCATTTCGCGAGTTAATGCTATTTTTCGTGACAAAGGTGTCGATGAATTCACTCTGGTAGATATCGAAATCCTAGGGGCTGAATCGACCTATGGGAAGCACTCTCGCGCTTATAATAGCCGTGAGGTGGTGGTTAAGCTTGCGGTTCAACACAAGGACCGCCGAGCATTATTTTTGTTTGGACAGGAGATAGCTCAAGCTGCAACAGCGATGGCTCCAGGGATCTCCGGGTTAATTGGTGGACGGCCTAAGTCGAGTCCTAGGCTTTGTTTGTTCTCGTTTTTAATCGATAAACGCTCAGTCAGTATCAGCTATCGACGTGTTGGTCGAGATAAAGAGTGGTTCAAAGGCGTTTCGGCTGCCTCATCTGACGTTAGCTCATTGCCTGAGTTAGCTTATCAAATACCTACCCCTATAGAGCCTGTTACTGAAGCCAACAGAGTTTCAGTTCCGCTTATTGCACTGGCGCTTGCCCGAAGTGGCGACAAGGGCAATCATTGTAATATCGGTGTGATTGCGCGAAAGCCGGAATATCTGGCTTATATTCAAGCTGCGCTGACAAGGGAGCGGTTAAGCGAGTTTTTTCCCCATCTGTTATGCGCAGATAGCCGAATAACGCTCTATCAAGTTCCGGGAATGAAGGCGATTAATATCCTGCTTGAGAACAGTTTATCCGGCGGGGGAATGGCGAGTTTACGTGCAGATCCTCAAGGTAAGGCTATTGCACAGCAGTTACTGGATTTTCCCGTTGAGATCAGTAACAACGTATTTAAAGGGAGTGACTGATGGCCATTTTATCCTCTGATATAGAGGTTCAAAACCAAGACTTTAATGACAATCGCAGTGCCATGTTAACGGTTATCAGTGAGTTTCGGGAGATAGAGCAGCGGGTAATGGATAAGTCTTCTCTAGCTAAAGGTAAGTTTCAAAAACAGGGCAAACTCCTGCCCAGAGAGAGATTGAATCTGTTACTGGATGCGGGTTCAGGCTTTATTGAACTGTGCGCCCTTGCGGGTTATATGATGCATGACGATAAAGATGGCACAGGAGCCGGCGGCGGACTTATCGCTGGTATTGGGTTTGTGGCTGGTATTCGCTGTCTAATTCAAGTGAATAATAGCGCCATCAAGGGAGGAACCATATCGCCAACTGGGCTGGATAAAACCCTCAGGTTGCAAGAGATCGCCAAAGAGAACAAATTACCTTTGATCACCTTGGCTGAAAGTGGCGGGGCAAATCTAAACTATGCTACCGATATTTTTGTACCGGGGGCACGTGCCTTTGCAAATCAAGCCAGATTATCGGCTCAAGGTGTGCCGCAAATCACTTTAGTCCATGGCAATGCCACGGCTGGTGGGGCCTATCAGCCCGGCCTTTCTGATTACCTTATCGTCATAAAAAATAAGACTAAGATGTTTCTAGCAGGCCCACCTTTGCTTAAAGCTGCAACGGGAGAGATAGCGACCGATGAAGCTCTTGGCGGCGCTGACTTACATGCCTATGAAGCGGGAACGGCTGATTACCTAGCCCAAGATGATGTCGACGGCATTCGTATCGTCCGTGAGATCTTACACAGCTTACCTTGGAACGAACAACTCATTTTGCCGGAGAAAAGAGCTGGGATTGCTCCCCTTTATCCTGCAGAGGAGTTACTTGGTATAGTCCCAGCCATCGCTAAGAAAGCCTATGACGTGAGAGAGGTGATAGCACGATTAGTGGATGGCTCAGATTTTCAAGATTTTAAACCTGAGTTCGATACACAAACCTTATGCGGCTTTGCCTATATCGACGGTCACAGTATTGGCATTATCGGCAATAATGGACCCATTACTGCCAAAGGTGCCAATAAAGCGGCGCAGTTTATTCAGTTGTGTGAACAGGGCCAACGCAGTCTGCTCTTTTTGCACAACACCACAGGGTTTATGGTCGGTACCGACGCAGAGCGAAACGGCATTATTAAGCATGGATCTAAGCTCATTCAGGCAGTTGCCAATGCCAGTGTGCCAAAGTTTTCAATCCTAATTGGTGGCTCTTATGGGGCTGGTAATTACGCCATGTGTGGCCGAGGACTCGACCCACGCTTTATCTTTGCTTGGCCCAACGGTAAGACGGCTGTGATGGGGGGGGAACAAGCGGGCAAGGTGCTGCGCATCGTTACCGAGCAGAAGATGCGCAAGCTAGGTCAGGCTATCGATGAGGCTCAACTGGATCAATTAGAGCAAGGAACAGCGATGAAATTAAACGCGAATTCCACAGCGATATTTGGTACGGCTAGGTTATGGGACGATGGACTTATCGATCCTAGGGATACGCGAGTTTTGTTAGCAAACCTGCTAGATATCTGTTGGCAGGAAAAACACAGACAGCTAGCCAGCAACCGTTTTGGTGTTGCTCGTTTTTAATTGCACGTCATATGAATACCGTATTTTGGATGGAGCCGAATCATGATCTTGACTCAAGAGCACTTAGCGTTGAAACGTACAATCGCCAAATTTGTTGAAAATGAGATAAACCCTCATGTGGATGAGTGGGAAAAATCAGGCGTATTCCCTGCTAAAACCTTGTTTAAAAAATTGGGGGAGCTTGGATTATTGGGGATCAGTAAACCCGTCGAAAATGGAGGCATGGGATTAGATTACAGCTATGAGATGGTCGCAGCCGAAGAGTTTGGTGCTATTCGATGTGGTGGTGTCCCTATGGCGATTGGTGTTCAAACCAATATGGCTAGCCCAGCCTTGGCTCGTTTTGGTAGTGAGTATGTTAGAAACACTTTCTTAGCCCCTGCCATCGCTGGCGATATGGTTGCTTGTATCGGGGTGAGTGAGCCTGGTGCCGGATCTGATGTCGCTGGACTTAAGACTACGGCAGTTAAAATGGGCGATGATTATATTATTAATGGCACTAAGATGTGGATCACTAATGCCACTCAGGCAGACTTTATCTGTTTGTTGGTGAATACCTCGGATGAAGCTCCCCATAGGAATAAATCCCTGATTGTGGTTCCGACAAACCTAGCTGGCATCAGTTTCTCGGACAAGTTGGATAAATTGGGGATGCACTCATCAGATACCGCACAGATATTTTTCGATAATGTGCGCGTGCCTCAGCGTAATCTCATCGGCCAAGAGGGAGCTGGGTTTATCATGCAGATGCAGCAGTTTCAAGAGGAGCGTATGTATGTGGCAGCCATGTCATTGAAGAGCATGGAACTGTGTATTGATGAAACCTACGCCTACACCTCAGAGCGTCAAGCATTTGGAAAACCGCTTATCGCCAATCAAGTGATTCAGTTTCGTTTAGCTGAACTTCAATCTGAAGTTGAAGCTCTCAGATCTCTGATATATCGCGCTTGCGAAGGCTATATTAATGGAGAGGATATGACTCAATTGGCCTCTATGGCCAAACTAAAATCGGGGCGTTTAGCCCGAGAGGTCAGCGATGCTTGTTTGCAGTACTGGGGAGGAATGGGCTTTATGTGGGACAACATTGTCAGTCGTCTGTATCGCGATAATCGCTTAGGTTCCATCGGCGGTGGCGCCGATGAGATCATGTTAAGCATCATCAGTAAAAGCATGAGTAAGCACGCGAGGGGATAAGCTGATGGTTCAAACTGAATTTAGAGAGTTGAGGGAGTTAGATAACTTAGCTAATAAAGGGATCGGGTCAGTGCTTGATACAGCACAGACGTTGCAGATCGATGCGCATTTCCCCGTCATGACGGTCACGCTTAATCGTCCTAAGGTCGCCAATGCCATGAGCCTTAAGATGGTGGAAAAGTTGATGTCAGTGATGAAGCTCGTTGAGCTTGAGCAGTATCGAGTGCTAGTGCTTCAGGGAGGAGGGCATAACTTCTGTGCCGGCGGCGATATTAAAGATATGCAAACTGCCGTAGGAGATGAAGTAGCATTGGTGCGTCTTAATCGTGCCTTTGGCTTAATGATTGAGACAGCAAATAAGTTACCCGCTGTGGTTATCTGTCTGCTGCAAGGGGCTGTGCTCGGTGGTGGATTTGGCTTGGCCTGTATCAGCGATGTGGCGATAGCCGATGGTTCAGCGACGTTCGCCTTGCCTGAAACCTCATTAGGGCTCATACCCGCCCAAATTGCGCCTTTTGTAGTGCAACGAGTGGGCTTAACTGCGGCTCGTCGACTGGCACTATTGGGCATCCGCATAAAATCTGAGGAGGCACTGCGCTTAGGAGTTATTCACCAACTGGCCACTGATCATGATGATTTAGTTTTACAAGCTAAGAAGAGTGTGGACTTAGCCCTTAAATGCGCCCCAAAAGCCAATCGTACCACTAAGGCATTACTTCATGACGTTAGTGAACAACCCCTCGAACAATTACTCGATATTGCCGCAGTAGATTTTGCTTTTTCAGTTGCCAATGAGGGCAGTGAAGGGGCGGCAGCATTTATGCAAAAGCGCGCGGCTAAATGGATACGTTAACGGCGTCAGTGATAAGCCCAATGGGATATAGGTCATGTTATGTTTAATAAAATCTTAGTCGCGAATAGAGGCGAAATAGCGGTGCGGATTATCGAGACGGCTAAAGCATTGGGTTATCGAACGCTTGCAGTATTTTCCGATGCAGATAGTCAAGCCCCACATGTGTTAATGGCCGATGAAGCCGTGTATATCGGTGCATCGAGTGTCAGTGACAGTTACCTCAATAGCGATAAATTACTCGCAGCCGCGAGAGCGAGTGGCGCAGATGCCGTCCATCCAGGTTATGGTTTTTTGTCTGAAAATGCGCAGTTTGCTCAATCTTGTCAGGATGCCGGCCTAGTCTTTATCGGTCCTGGCAGTAGTGCTATTGCGTTGATGGGCAGTAAAGCTGAGTCAAAGCGCGCCATGATAGCGGCAGGAGTGCCTTGCATTCCAGGCTATGAAGGGGAAGCTCAAGATACCGATACGTTTATTGTCGAGGCAGATAACATAGGTTTTCCTTTGATGATTAAGGCATCTAATGGTGGTGGCGGTCGTGGTATGCAGTTGGTTAACCAGATGTCTGAACTTAGCGATGGGCTAAAGTCGGCGCGTTCTGAATCGTTGGCGGCATTTGGTAGCGAAGTACTTATTCTGGAAAAAGCCCTGTTTGGCTGCCGTCATATCGAAATTCAAATCATAGCGGATACCCAGGGCAATACCGTGTACTTGGCCGAGCGTGATTGCTCGGTGCAGCGACGTCACCAAAAAGTGATTGAAGAGGCCCCTAGTCTGTCGGTATCGCCGCAGCTAAGGGAAAAGTTAGGGCAAACGGCAGTTTTAGCAGCTAAAGCTTGCCAATATGTTGGTGCTGGCACCGTGGAGTTTCTGCTGGAGCCTAGTGGTGAGTTTTACTTTTTAGAAATGAATACTCGCTTACAAGTTGAACATCCGGTGACCGAGTTAATCACAGGGCTTGATCTGGTGGCGCTACAGTTGAGTGTAGCCAATGGTGAGCCGCTGCCTTTTACTCAAGAGCAGGTAACTATAAAAGGTCATGCTATCGAGGTCAGGCTTTATGCAGAAGATCCTGCTAACGGCTTCATGCCGCAATCGGGAGAGGTTTTGTTATGGCGCCCCGCCAATCTAGATGAGCAAACAGGCTTGCCGCTCGCGGGACTCCGTGTCGATTCAGGGATCAGTGAAGGGGGAACCGTCACTGCATTTTACGATCCTATGTTGGCGAAATTTATCGCCTATGGCGATAACCGCGAGCAAGCAAGGCGGCGGTTATTGCGTTTAGTTCAGGAGTCTCATCTATTGGGATTACGGGATAACCGTGCTTTTTTAAGTCAATTGTTACAGCATAAAATCTTTATTCAAGGGGAAGCTTGTACTCATTTTGTGGCCGATGAGTTTATGGGCGATGTCAGTCTGACTGAGCAAGTTGTCACTGAAGAGGAGTTGATACTGGCAGCTGTGCTGATGAATGTTGGTCGTGACAAAAGCGATATAAAAAGAGTGAGTGAAGGACAAGATTTTAATTCCAGCTACTTGGGAGATAGGTTCGTCAAGTTCGCTATCGCAGAGCGGGAATATACCTTGTCAGTGGCTCGGCTGGATGTAAGGGGACAAGGTACAGGGTTATCATCGGCTAAAACGGCTTATACCGTGACTAAGCGAGTGGATAGCGCGCGTGATGAGCAACTCAGTGAACCGTCAGAGAGTCTCACTGTGCTTGAGTTAACTCAATCCAATGTTAGGTATGAGTATCAAGGGGTGATTAAGCGCCGTTATTTCGTGTTCAGTCATCAAAAATCCTCACCGTCACTTTGGCTCACAAGTGACATGGGCAATTTAGAGTTTATCGATCTCACGCTTTCAAGCAAGAGCCTACAAACCTATGGTAGCGATCGTGTGCTTGCGCCTATGGATGGCGTAGTGGTCGAGGTGAACGTTGCCGTTGGTGATGAGATTAAAACGGGGGATCTTGTCGGAGTTATCGAAGCGATGAAGATGGAGCATTCACTTAAAGCGAGTGTTGATGGGCGGGTGGAGTGTATCAATGTCAGTGCTGGCGATCAGGTCAAAGGACGACAATTAATAATACAGCTGGCGACCCACGAATCATAGAAGATCTGTAGACACAATTTTGGAGTTAACTATGTTACCGATACAATGGCAGGAACGCTTATCCATCCCAGTGGTAATGGCCCCTATGTTTCTCGTCTCCGGTCCAGAGCTTGTGATCGCCGGATGTAAAAAAGGCGTTGTAGGTACATTTCCCGCCTTGAACCAACGCAGTAGTGAGGATTTTGAGCGTTGGTTACAGCAGATCACCGCTGCTCTGGCGGATTTTGAGCTGACAACGGGCAATAAACCCGCACCCTATGGGGTCAACTTGATTGTGCACGATTCTAATCCCAGGTTGAAAGCAGATTTAGCCCTGTGCGTTAAGTACAAGGTGCCTTTAGTTATTACAGCGCTCGGTGCGTTAAAGGATGTGGTGGATTGCGTACATGGGTACGGTGGTGTCGTCTTTCATGATGTAACCACTAAGCGTCATGCCCTGAAAGCGGCCCAAGTAGGTGTTGATGGTATTATTGCTGTGAGCGGCGGCGCTGGTGGTCATGCTGGGACAATTAATCCCTTCTCATTAGTGGAAGCTATTCGTCAGTTTTGGGACAAAACCTTACTATTAGGTGGCTGCATTAATCGTGGAGAGCAAGTGCGCGCCGCCGAGTTGATGGGGGCGGATCTAGCCTATGTTGGCACGCGTTTTATCAATACCCTTCAAAGTCGTGCTCCCCAAGATCATAAGCAGATGATTATCGATTCAGCCTCTACCGATGTCATTCATACTCCAGCAGTGACGGGGGTGCACTCAAACTTTATGAAGCAGAGTTTAGCGATCGCGGGCTACGATATGCAGGCGTTGCTTGATCCAGGCAATGTGAATTTTGGTGCCAAGTTAACCCCCACAGGAAGTGATTCGTCGAAAGCCTGGCAAGATGTTTGGTCTGCGGGTCATGGTGTCGCCGGGATCCTTGATATTCCTGACTGTGGGGCATTGATTGATCAGATGATTGAGGAGTACACGGTTACGTTTAAACAAAAGAATTGCTATTAGTATCGGTGTTTAGCTTGGTGCGTATTTAATTACTTCAATGATTAACCTGCAGAGGGATCCGCTTTTCAGGCTCAATTCATAGTGAATCGTTAAGGTTAAATCTAATCGACACTTGTTTACGTTTTGCTGTGTATGGTTTTATAATGCTGTGCTCATGCTTGACGAGAACAACAAAATAACAATAACAAGAAAATTAATAGATTGGAGTTACAATACACTATGAAGAGACAGTTAAGTACTGTTAAACACGCCCTTGCTATATCCCTTGGCTTGTTTAGTTTCACTGCTAGCGCTAGCAATATCTTAACCGCTGAAGAGGTCGTAGGTCTGCAACAAGTAGCTCAGGCCCAAGTGAGCCCATCAGGCGACAGTGTCGCTTTTACTCGCAATGTACCCCGTGAGATTTACAAAGAGGAGAATGGTCTACATTGGGCCGAACTCTACCTTGTTGATGATAAAGGGGTTGAACGTCCTTATGTCACAGGTTCAGTGACCGTTAATAACATTCAATGGTCTGCCGATGGCAGTATGATCTACTTCCTCGCTAAGATGGATGAAGACAAGTTTACCGCACTTTATCAGATCCCATTTAATGGTGGCGAAGCTCAAAAGACCATCGAGTTGAAACAAACTGATGTGGCAAGTTATGCTTTAAGTCAGGATGGCAAGCAGATCGCTATCATTGCCAAGCCAGCTAAAGATAAAAGTATAGAGGAGCTTGAAAAACTTGGCTTTATGGCTGAGATCTATGAAGAGAATCTAACCAATAAGCAACTGTTCGTTATTGATCTTGCAGTCAATGATAAGCCACTTACACCCGTAGCTTGGAATATAGAAGATTATGTGTCAGATGTGCAGTGGTCAGCTAATGGTGAGCAGCTTTTAGTTAAGACACAGCCAACTGCGCTGATTGATGATCAATATATGAAGTCTCAGTGGCATATCGTTAATGTCGCGAAGCAAGAAGTGGTTACTTCGTTTATCACCGAAGGCAAACTAGGGGATGCCGAGTTTTCCCATGATGGTCAATATGTTGCTATTCTAGGTGCTGAAGATAAGCACGACCCCGCTGCGGGTCGTCTGTTCCTTGCGGAAACTAACACAGGTAAGATTAGCGAGTGGCTGCCAAATCACTTAGGTCACGTAAGTGATTTTGAGTGGAAAAATAGTGAAAATGAGCTCTATTTTATCACTAACATAGATACTGATTCGGTTGTTGGTTTAATCAAACCCGGTAGTAATAAGTATAAAAAAGTGGTTAAAGCGGGTCAGTTTATCGCTTCTCAATTGAGCATTTCAGACTCAGATAACACCCTTGCACTGCGAGCTAATACCGATAAGCATCCGAATGAAGTGTATCTACTGCACGACAGTAATCATAAGGCTACACGGGTAAGTAACTCTAACCCTTGGCTTGATGATAAGCGTTTCGCTAAGCAAGAGTCGATTTCGTTTAAAGCGAAAGACGGTGTCGAAATTGGTGGTGTGCTTATTTACCCGCTGGATTATAAGAAAGGTCAACGTTACCCGTTAATCATGTCGGTACACGGTGGTCCAGAGAGTCATGATAAAGATGGCTGGCTAACCAACTACTCACGTCCGGGTCAGCTTGGTGCTACTCAAGGCTACGTTGTGTTTTATCCCAATTACCGTGGCAGTACAGGTAAGGGGGTTGATTACTCTAAACTTGGCCAAAATGATTATGCCGGTAAAGAGTTCGATGACTTAGTCGAATTTAAAGACCATTTAGTGGATATGGGCTTAGTCGATAGTAGCAAAGTGGGGATTACCGGTGGTTCATATGGCGGTTACGCTTCGGCTTGGGCTGCAACGAAACTGACGAAACACTTTGCCGCCAGTGTAATGTTTGTCGGTGTGACCAACCAGTTATCTAAGTTTGGTACTACCGATATCTCCAATGAGATGCACCTGGTTCACGCTCGCTCTTACCCTTGGGATAAGTGGCAATGGTACTTGGAGCGCAGCCCTATTTACTGGGCTGGTCAGTCAGAGACACCACTGCTGATTATGCACGGTAAAGATGACCCACGCGTTCACCCAGCTCAATCTATGGAGCTTTATCGCTACATGAAAGTGCAGGGTAAAGATGTGCGTCTAGTTTACTACCCAGGTGAAGGCCATGGTAACCGTAAGGCGGCGGCTCAGTATGACTATCACTTACGTCTGATGCGCTGGATGGATCATTACCTTAAGAGTGACAATAAAGAGATGCCAGCACACGAGTTAGATCACAAAGCCAAGTTAGAGACGGTTAAAAAAGAGCAAGAGGATTAATGTAACTGCCTCCTTTGTTTGGACTGCTTAATTAAAAACGCCAACTCAGTGAGTTGGCGTTTTGTTATTAATAAAAGAGAAGGTGATTATTTAAAACTGCTCCAGATCGGCGCGTGATCTGATGGCTTCTCTATGCCACGCAGTTCGTAATCCACATCAGATTCAACCAGACGTTCAACTAATGATTTGGTTGCCAATACCACGTCGATACGCAGGCCGCGGTTATCATCGAAACCTTTACTGCGATAATCAAACCAAGAATAACGCTCGGTGCGCTCTGGGTGCAGTTCGCGGAATGTATCAACCAATCCCCAATCCATCAGGGTTTTAAGCCATTCACGCTCTTCAGGTTGGAAGCTACATTTGCCGGTTTTAAGCCAACGTTTAGCGTTGGGTTCACCAATACCAATATCAAGATCCACTGGTGAGATATTAATGTCGCCGATGATGGCGATATCTTCATCAGGAGTGTGGTTTTCATTGAGGTATATCATTAAATCTTGGTAGAATTTACGTTTAGCAGGGTACTTGGTCTCGTGGCTGATATTATCGCCCTGAGGAAAGTAACCGTTTAAGACGGTTAACGGACGGCCATTCTCTTGGGTGAATGTGCCCATGATCATGCGGCGCTGAGCATCGTCTTCATCGGTTGGAAAGCCTTTTTGAACTTTCACTGGTTCAAGCTTAGACATCATCGCCACACCATAGTGAGCTTTGCCACCGTGATAGTGAACTTTGTAACCCATGGCTTCAACGTCGGCGACGGGGAAAACCTCATCATGAGCTTTGGTTTCTTGTAGGCCAATGACATCTGGCTGGTGGGCATCAATGAGCGCTTGCAATTGATGTAATCTAGCGCGAATACCGTTGATGTTAAATGAGACTATTTTCATGAATAGGAGCTCCAGTGTTATGGCAGAACACGTTTAAAGGGTTTAACGATCACTTTCTCATAAACGCCTGCTGCGATATAAGGATCGACATCGGCCCAGGCTTTCGCTTCAATCAGAGACTCAAAATCGGCAACCACAAGTGAGCCTGTGAAACCCGCATCTCCCGGGTTTTCATTGTCAATGGCAGGGTGAGGCCCTGCGATTAATAAACGTCCATTATCGGCAAGTTGTTGCAGACGCTCTAGATGCTCTGGACGTGCGGCCAGACGTTTTTCTAGGCTATTGTCAACATCTTGGGAGGAGATCATATACCACATGGTTAATTCCTTTTTATGCAACGAAATCTAGATTTTTAGTGTCAATCAATGGCCCTAGTTGGCTGGACCATTATGGACAAGTTCTGGTAAGTAGATTTACTTGTTGAGTTCTTTTTTATGTTCTTCAGGCATATTTTTAAAGAGATAAATGACCGTGATCACGGTGTTAATCAAGGTGAGTGCGGTTAAGCCAAAGACTTTGAAGTTAACCCAGGTTTCCTGTGACAGGCTAAAGGCAACATAGATATTGATAAGACCACATGCAAGAAAGAAACTCACCCAATACCAAGTGACATGAGCCCATATTCTATCGGGAACAATGAGTTCTTTACCTAACATACTCTTAAGTATTGGTTTGTTGATGAGTTGGCTAACACCTAAAGCAATAGCGAATAGGGCATAAACCACGGTGACTTTCCATTTGATAAAGCTGTCATCATGAAATACTAATGTAAGTGTGCCAAAAAAAGTCACCATCACAAACGTGATGAGGTGCATTTTTTCAATTTTCTTATACAGAGCGTATATCACGATAAGCTGCAACGCGGTAGCAGTAATAAGGGCACCACTGGCTACATAGATATCAAACATTTTATAGACAGCAAAAAATATCACTAAGGGGAGAAAATCGAGCAGTTGTTTCATAAGTCTCTATCTAAATAAGATTTCAAAAAAGTGATTGTAGCATGCCAGTAAAGGCCGCAAAAGGGATTGCGTAGCAGCCTTTACAGCCCTCACTCTAGCCCATTAAAAGGATAATCTGGCGCCAGCGTAAAAACGTCGTCCATTTCGATAGACCCCGACAGGAGCGTATTGGTTACGCTCATAGGTGTAAATGATCTCATCAGTGAGGTTTATGCCTTCAAATACCAGCGACACATGCTCGGTGAGCATCAGAGATAAATTCACATCTAATTGGCCGATATCGTCACTGATCTCTTCACCAATCCCCGTGGCAAAGTCAGTTCTATAGTTGTAGGAGAGACGAGTACTAAGCCAATCATTCTCAAAGTAAGTGGTTAAATTTGCTGTATGATCGGAATGACCCGGTATCTTTATATTTTCGCCTGTTTCTAAATCTTTGCGTTTGCCGTCAATATAGGTGTAGTTGGCTATGATGCCGAGGCCATAAATGATCTCTTGTTGCCAACTCAACTCAAGGCCTCTGATTGTGCCACCACTGCCATTGACTGGGCGGTTAATGATCATCTCTATGTTTTCATACTCCTCTTGATACCTTTGGATATCGATGAAAGATTTTACATCTTTCTGGAAGCCTGCAATTGAAAATAGGGCGGCTTCATCGAAATACCATTCGAGGCCAACATCAAATTTGGTGGCTCTAAATGGATCGAGATCTGGGTTTCCGCCAGCGCCTTGGGCTTGGGTGACATTGTAATTTGTCGATGGCATTAGATGATGATATTCAGGACGAGACATGACTTTAGATGCGGCAACTCTAAAGACCAGATCCTCTCGCCAATCCATGGCGATATTGATACTAGGTAACACATCAGTGTAACTTTTATCAGATGTCGTCCAGAGGTAGTCAAGTTGTTGAGCATCATTTGTTGGGGTTTGCTGATAAGCGGAGGCGGTTTGCTGAGTATGAACCACTCGAACGCCAATATTACTTCGGTAGCTCTCACCTGAGAAGTTCACTTTAGTGTAGCCAGCGTAACTGTTCTCAGTGATATCGAAGCTGCTTGGTTTCTCCTCTGTTTGAATAAAGTTAAGTTCACTATAGGCTGAATTTAGTGCATCGGTATCGGCAAAAGCATAATCTTTGAGGGTGTTTTTGGAGCCAACTCCCTTTAGGTAGTCGCTTGGGAATGCGGCGGGAAAGTCGGCGAGTGTCCAGCCTAAATCACCAGCGAGTCCTTGATAGCCACCATTGCGAGAACGGAAACGAATAAAGTCTCGTGTGTGTCGTTTATATTTGGTTCCAAATTTGATGGAGTCGATAAATTCTCTATCAAGTTGATATTCAAAATCCAGTTGGGCGAACAACTCATCATCAACGGAATTATGTGAATCCTTTCTCACTTCACTGATGGCCCATGCGTCAGCTTGTAAAGGTGACGTGCTGTAGTGTGTTTGAATATCTTTTGCCGTTTGCGTGTTGACGCTAAAATCGGTATTGGCTGACCATTGAGAGGTAAAGTCGCCATTAGTCCCTCCACTGGCACGGGTATAGCCAATTTGATACTGACTTTTCCAATAATCGAATTCATGTTCTAGCAAAAGGTGGTAGATATTGGTTTCTATTTTTGATTCACGCCAAATGGCTTCCATGGCAGTACTAAAGGGACGTCCGCTTGGGTTATCGTTGGGCACTTGGCTATAAGTGGCGGAGGTTAAGGTGTCATCTTGGATCTGATAGTCACTGACTTTACCGCCTCTGCCGTAAACCGTACTGGGTTGCCAAAGGAAATTTTGGTTGCGGTTATTGGCATCTAGCTGAGAGTAGAGGGTTTGAAACTCGATATTCCAATCAAGATTAGGCTGGTATTGCAAAGAGAGCATGGCACTTGAACGGATTCTGTGTTGTTCGAATACAGCACTGCCACCACCGCCTGGGCTCCATATATCTTTAAGATCTGCATCTTCTTGCTGAGTTTCAGACAAGCTGCCTTGTGCATCAATATTGTAATCACGTTCAGCCCAACCCCAAGATTCAAGACCATCACGTCTTAAATGTCTTTCATGGCGTATAAGAGAGACAAGCGCGCCAAAGTTGTTGTCTTCATTAATCCAGTTATAAAGTAAAGAAAATTGGGGATCAGTTTTTTCAGAGGTTTCGCTGTATTGCATCTGAGCGGTGCCAACAAACATATTATTTTCTGTTTCTAGCGGCTTACGGGTTTTGATATTGATGGAGCCACCGAGTGAGCCTTCGTCATGGTCGGCTTCAGGTGCTTTATAAACCTCTAATGAGCTGACAAGCTCAGAGGGGAGCATAGTGTAATTAAAACCACGATTAGGTTGTGATGAGATCCACCAGTCAGCCGAGGCGATGCTTTGACCATTGATATAGGTTTGATTCTGGCTCGGTGCGGTTCCTCGAACGCCCACTCTCTCTCCTTCTCCCTGAACCCGAGTAAGGGACACCCCTGTGATACGTTGAAGGGATTCTGCCACGTTTTTATCGGGAAATTTGCCGATATCTTCAGCGGTAATGGCATCGAGTACCGAAACGCTGTTACGTTTGGTATTGATCGATTTAACGATACTGCCACGAATACCCCGGATTTGAATTTTCTCCAGTGAATCAGCATGACTGTTTTCAGTGCTAGGTTGATTGGCGTAGGCGTTCAGAGTTGTTACAGGGAGTAACAACACAGGGAGTAGGTAGCGCAGAGATGAGATGCTCATAGTCATATCCTGATATTACACTTCTAGCCAGAGATAAAATTAAAAAACACTGCAATAATGATATTGTGGTTTCTGGCTAACTAATTAATATTTTTAGTTATATTTAGTCTTTTGTTTGTCAGAGTCCGTTCTCCCTTTAACGGACGCTAAGTGGTATATTTTTAGTGGTCATATTTATTATTGATATAACTAATACAGCAACTTAGAATATGCACAGTTCCATACTACTCTGTGTTATTGTAATTAACCAATGGTTAACATCGTTTTTAGTGCTTAAATGTCGTTAAGTTGTTCCGATAAAGTAAAGGTCAATGAGATAGAGGTCGACTTTGTCGCGCTTAAATTCTTGATTGATGGAGAATGGCTCGAGATTGAGGCTAGGCAGCTTGCCCTGCTTAAATTACTCATCAAGCACCATGGCGAAGCTGTATCACGTCATCTGATTATGGATGAGTTATGGCATGACACCATCGTCAGTGACAACTCTGTTTCTCAGGCTATCACCCAGTTAAGAAAGTCACTTCAGGATGACAAAGGTACCCCTCGATTTATTCGAACCGTACCTCGTGTCGGTTACCAACTTATTGCCAGCGTTGAAGCGCTTAAAACGCCAGAGGTTTCAGCAGAACTGGGTGTTGTTAAACGAACTTCAAAATCGATGATGGCCATCTTGGGTATTGTTTTAGGCATGGGGTTGATGTTCAGCTTATTTCAATTAACCAAACCTAGTCTATCTCTGCCCACCTATGAATATGAAACCCGATTAACTTCAGTGCCAGGTCCTGAAGGCTTTCTTCGTTACTCTCCTGATGGACGTTATTTGGCTTTCAGCCAGATTTCAGAAAATCGCAGTCAGATGGATCTGGTTGTTTATGACGCTCAAACAGAAACCATTCATTCCATAAAGAACACAGGATACAGTGAAGAGGCGCCAGAGTGGTCTCCTGATAGTCTGTGGCTTATCTATTATCGACATGACCCGATCAGCTGTGATGTCCGTATTATGTCGGTTTCGACGCCCGTTGAAACATGGCGTTTAAGTCCTGATCGCCATTTGAGTGATTGTGAACCTGGCTATAGCAGACAGAAGATGCACTGGGTTTCGTCGGATACTTTATATCGACGCAGATGGCGAGATAACCAAGCCATTTTAACCAAAGTAATCCTATCTACTGATGCGTTGCCACAGATAGTCGAGCAGCAAGATCTGCCTCAGTTTAATCCTCTGTTGATGGATATCGATAAAGAGAATTTGTTGATGTTGTTGGTCGAGAAACATCAAAAATGGTTCGAGTTAAAGTTGGTAGATTTAGTCAGTTTAGATAGCGAAGTCATTGATCGTAGTGAACAAGATTATTGGGGACTTAAATGGCATAAGATCAATGAGAGCTTCTGGTTAGGCAACACCAGTTTACGCTTAATGTCCCTTAATGGAGAGAGTCAGGTAGTTCATAATCCGATGGGGTTTATTCCTGATATCGATATGAATAGGGTGACACAGCAATTGGCCTACTCTGAGGGGCAAGTGAATGTGAATCTTTATAATATTGATTTTAGCCGGACAGAATCATCTGGTGAAGTTAAAGCTCGACAAGTCTCTTCATCGGCTCGCACTGACATATTGCCAACGATGTCAAAAGAAGGCGATCAGATGGCGTTTGTCTCTTTCCAGCGGGGATCGGCAGATGGCCTAAGTCATGTTGAGATCTGGCTGAAGCATAAACACAAAAAAGCGGCTAGTTTACTGGCAAATCTGCCTGAAAATATCAAACCAGACTATCTACTGTGGTCGCCAAACGGTGAGAATATTCTGTTAGGGGATACTGAAGATAAACTTTATCTCATCAATACCTATAGTCGGCATATGGTGCCAATCGTCTCAGGTTATGAGCAACTAGATGCTGTGGTATGGTCACAAGATGGTAAACATATAAATTTCTCGGCGTTTAATGAAGGCAAGTGGCAATCATGGCAATACAATTTGCAGTTGGGCACGTCAACACCGATTGTTGAAGATGATAAACAAGCGAGCACGAGCCAAGGTGAGCTTGAGTTGATTAAAACGCTTAATCCGTCCTTTATTCATTACTCTAACAAGATTACCGATTTTTTAGCGTTAAATTTAGCACCTGAACTAGGGGTATACGATCTGCAACCTTCGCTAAGCTTGTATCGTCCGGCAATTATTGATGAAGGGATCTATTATGTGGTGCGACAAGGCTTACTTTTAAAGCTCTATTATTATGAGTTTGATACCAATCATAACCGCTTCATTAGTCATATTGGCAATCATGAGCAGGAATTTCACCTGACACTCAACATCAGTGCATCCGATGACGGTAAGCGGGTGGTTTATTCTAAAGTTGAAAATGTTGAGACCGATATTTTACTGCAAAGGAAAATCGATACAGATCAATAATAAGCTGGCTGTTAGGGGGAAAAGGGGAGTTTGATATTGGTTGGCATTATACCAGTCAATAGAAGAAGGTATTACTTCAAACCTTGCAAATATTGGCTTATCTCCTGCGTATACCAACCTCGACTCTTAGCTTCCTTTAAGGCTTGTTTTGCATTTTTAGTCGCTAAAGAAGTTTGCCCTTGATGCTTAAGAATCTTTGCTTGAGCTAGGAGTAGATCAGGATGAGAATCATCTTGTATTAGCCCGAGCTTCAAGTATTTCAGTGCCGCGGTGAAGCTTTTATTGTCAACGCTTTGAACCACCATGTCTCGTATGGCCCTAAAGTGACCACTGTCTGCGGCGGCTATCATCCAACGTTGAGATTTTTCGATATCAAATTCAACATGTCGCTTATCCAGCAGTTCTCTTGCGAGTCGGTATTGAGCGTGAACAAATCCGCCTTGGGCTGCAAGCAGGATCCAGTTCAACCCTTTTTCTCGGTTAGCTTGGGTATATTCACCTCTTAATAAGCTCGAACCGAGTCGATATTGTGAGTTGGAGTAACCATTACTGGCAGAGGAGAGCAGCAGTTGAGAACCTGCGTTTTCATCACTCCAATGAAACTTCAGTAGACGTGTGGCGTTGTGTTCATCGGCAACCATCCAGTTAGCAATATAATATTGAACGATAGCATTGCCTTGTTCCGCACTTTCAATCAGCTGACTGATTTTCTTTTGATATTCTCGTTTTTGACTGGCAAAGCTTTCTTTGTAGCGCTTGCCTTTAAAGGTGGTGAAGTGATAAATCAGCGAACGATTACGGTAAGTTTGCGTTTTACCGTTGACGATATAGGGCTCATAACGCCAGCGGCGTACAGCGTTGTAAATTGCGCGGTTAAACGTGTTGTCAGGGAAAGCGTCTAAAATCTCGACATCTTTTACGGCGCCGGATTCATCAATATCAAAATCTAACCAGACCCAGCCCTCTTGCCCTTTTTCATAGGCTTCTTGTGGATATTTTGCATCAAGGGTATAGATGCGTTTTGGCTGTTGATCATTGGTATATTGTTCAGGACTGAATACAGGTTGCAGATCACGGCTAAAGATTGAATAGCCAAAATTCTGGTTTAATGTTTGGTAGTGGCTTTCTAAGCTTGTTGGATCGTTAACTTCCACCTCTATGAGTCTTGCAGCTGAGCGCGCCTCTTCGACACCAAAGTCAGCAGCAAGAAGAAACCATGAATGTGCTGAAGTTAAACTTTTTCCGACCCCTTGGCCGTGAAGGTACATGACGCCAATATTAAATATTGCGTCTTGGTTGCCCAATTTGGCCAGTCGTTGAAATTCTTGGTAGGCGGAGAGGTAGTTACCTTTATTGTACTCAAGTGTTGCCGACAACAAGTCCGCTCTGGGGGTTGAAGAGAATATCAGCGATAAAAAAATAATAATCGAGAGATAAAATTTCATCGTTGTCGTAAGGTTATCGACTAATCATTGGAGCCATTGAGGTTTAGACCTGTTTATTGCTGTTATAGCTCTAAGAATGTTAACAAAGTAGTTGTTTTATGTTTACTATTCTACTGTGTTTAATTAGCTAATGCTTGATTAATTGTATTTAAACTCGGCGTTATTGGCCTTTTTATGGATATAGCAGAATAAAAAAGAGCCACGGGTTTTAGACATGACGCTAAAACCCGTGTAACCAAGGATGTGTGGAAGGGAAGTCCACTCCTGGGTGTTTGGTTACCCCTTTAAATATCTAAAGGGGATAAAAGGTTTGTGCTAGAAATTAAAACGTACTCCAGTGACGAAACGTCTGCCATCGGCGTAGAGACCGGTTAGGGCTTGCTCTACTCCTTTTTGTTGATAACTAAAGGTTTGTTCATCAGTTAAGTTAATTGCTTCGAGGACAAGGGTGATATTCTCGGTGATTTGATAGCTGATATTGGCATCGAGTTGACCGTAATCATCAATGTAACCAGGCCAGCCTAACCCTGTGTCGTATCCTGTGCGGTAGTTGTAAGATATCCGGCCACTAAAGCTTTCATGTTCATAATAAGAGCTTAAATTAACCGTGTGTTCTGAGTTGCCGGGGATGGTGACATCATTGCCTGCTTCATCTTTTGCTTCGCCATCAACAAACGTGTAGTTAGCTGAGATACCAAAATCCTCGAAAAACTCCTGCTGATAACCTAGCTCTAAGCCCATGATTGTGCCACCGTTACCATTGACTGGGCGATTAACTAAGATCTCTGTGTTTTCATGGATCTCAAGTTTGCCTTTCTGCTCAATAAAGGATTGGATATCTTTGTGAAATAACATGGCCGAGACGATGCCAGCTTCACTGAAGTACCATTCAAGTCCTAGGTCAAACTGAGTAGCAAGGTAAGGATCAATGTCAGGGTTTCCGCCAACACCTGTTTTTGTTTCTATGTTGTATGAGGTTGATGAGGTGATATCCACATAGTTTGGACGAGCCATGACTCTAGATGCACTCATTCTTAAGACAAGATCGTCATCGAGATCGACGGCTAAGTTTAAACTTGGCAGAATTTCCAGATAATCTTTGTCTTGAGTGGTCCATACGCCTTGTCCCTCTTCACCAACAAAGGCTGAGGAAGATTGGTTAGTTTGGACTATGCGTATTCCCACATTACCTCTTAAGTATTCAACATCAATGTCGGCTTTGATATAAGCCGCATAAATCTTCTCACCTATATCAAAAGTACTTGCTTCTAAGGTGCGATAATTCCAATTTAATGCATCACCTTCACTGCGAACCTTGTTTGCGTCTGTAATGGCGTAATCTTTTAATGTACCGCTTGAACCTTGATGTTCAAGAAAATCTGATGGCATAGGTAATGAATAATTCGCTAAATTCCAGCCTAAATCGGTGCGTGCATTTGTAGTCTCTTTGGTATTGAAACGTGAATGGTCACGATACTTTGCCCCAAATTTTATTTTATTGAATATGGCAAGATCGATGTCACGCTCAAAATCGGCTTGAATATAGAACTCATCATCTTTTGCGTGGTTTCTGTCGTAGCGAAGGAAACTAAGATCCCACTTTTTACCATCGGCAGGGTTCGCGCCATAATGCGTTTTGACATCCCGTGTTGAAGAGGTGTCGAAGCTATTAACATAGTTTCCTCCCCAACCAACACTTCGGTCAGCTTGAGAACCACCTGTACCTTCGGTATAACCTAAATGAACGCTTGAGCTCCAAATATCACCAATATGATCCACTTTTAAATCGTAAGACTTGGTTTTTAGCTTAGAGTTTCTGATTTTAGTTTCATCTAAGATATTATCGCCAGTGGGTGATAATCCTAAAGTTCCACCAGTGAGCATGGTGCCCACTTCTGGGTGTTCGATAAGGTTGACTGAGGTGTATTGGGAACCACCGTAACCTGGGAGCCAAAGGAAATTTTGGTTCACATTATCAGCTTCAAGAGTCGAATCTAGTGCATTGAATGTCATATCTAAGTTTGATGTCGGGCGATACTGTAAGCTGAGGTTTACACCCGTTCGTACTCGCTCTTGTTGGAACATGGCTGAGCCACCACCGCCTGGACTGTAGACATCTTTATGTACTGTGCCATCTTCTAGGGTGATATCTCTATCTGTCCAACTCCATGCTTCGATCCCATCGCGTCTTAGATTACGTTTTTGTCTGACAACAGAGATAAGAGCACCGAATGTTTCATCTTCATTTTTCCAGCTATACATGCCGGACAGTTGTGGGTCTGTCTCACCAGATATCTCACTATATTGGGCGAGTGCTGAGCCAGCAAACCTATTTGATTCAAGCTCAAGAGGCTTGCGGGTTCTGACGATAACAGTACCACCGATAGACCCTTCATCAATATCAGCCTCAGGAGATTTATATACTTCTAAACCGGATACGATCTCAGACGGTAACATTGTGTAGTTAAATCCACGGTTGGCAGGAGAGTTGGTCCACCAGTCTGCTGAGCCAACGGCTTGGCCGTTTAACAGGGTTCTGTTTTGGCTCTCTGTTGTCCCTCGTATGCTGACACGTTCGCCTTCACCAAAATTACGTGTGATTGATACTCCGGTAACCCGTTGTAGAGATTCTGCGACGTTTTGATCTGGAAACTTGCCAATATCTTCTGAGGTGACGGCATCGACGACTGAATTTGAGTAGCGTTTAGTGTTAAGAGATTTAACGACACTGCCTCTAATCCCTCTAACCTGAATGGTTTCGACTTCGTCGGTATTGATGCTTGGTGTCGTTTCGCTTTCTTCAACAGCAAAACTGGTCATTGGCATAACAACAGCACCAACAACAATGGCATGTTTAATCGCTGTGCCTAATCGGGTTTTCTTGTGGATCTTCATTGTGTACTCCATGTTCTTATCATTTTTCTCATGTACAAATTAGCGTTCGGAGCAGATCATTCTATTAAAATGGTCTACCCAATTTATTACTTGTAAGAGGCCATAATTGAACCGGATTTTATGTCTGAAAACGTTTTGTCCATTAGGTTAATAGGACTCAAACCACCGCATTCCACACAATCAATCACTGTATTTATCTTTCTTATAGTTATGGTATGAAACATACTTCTAACGTTTCAACTTCATATAAATAAACTTGGTTTGAAGAGTCTTGAATCTATGTGAAAAGTTGTGAAATATACGATTGTATTTTTTAATCTATTGATTGTGTTAATTAAAGTTTTTAACTGATTCGATGATAATATCTGTTAGTTAGGTTGTTTTTCACGACGGATGAACTGATATTGCTGTCGAGTTAATCTGATATAGGTGCTAAAGACAGTGGCGGGAAGGAGTTAAGATCTGGGATTGTGTTACTTACGTGCAATAGATCAGAGTAAATGAATTCATTTGCGTCGTTTTAAAGGGGCAACCTGTGTTCTAGTTCAATTTATCATGATCTTGCCGTAGTAAAAACGTCATCCATCTAATGGTTATCTTGACTCTGAGTATCTGTGGGATAGCTGCTTTTACCTTATTCACGCGCTGATATATTGTTTAATCTGTAGTTATATAACAATATTAAGAGATAGATTGATTCTGGCTAACGTAAGGCTAATATTCTTGTGTTAGGATGCTGGCGTTTTTGTATGAGGATATAGCTACAGGTGAAGGCTGGTCTTTGATCAGTTTGTAAACCATAATTTAAATCTGATTGTCTCGAATCAATTTTCGTATCGAGAGTCGGAGGTTTTGCTTTAGGAAATAGGGTTTCAACATATGATTGTCGAGCAAGATATCTCTAATGTTCGTGTTGGCATGTACGTTCTGGACATTACCTACCCGAAAGGAAAGTTTCACCTTACTAAGCCCAGTTGGTTGGATAGTGAGCGTGTTATTGAAGGGCTAAGGAATAAAGGAGTGCAGCGACTTCTTATCGACATGAGTAAGACTCGAGAACCTTCGGTGATCTCTCCTCAGATTATAGAAATAGTCGTTCCTTCTTTTACACAACAAATTACCCAAGCTAGATCGGTTTTTGACGAGTCTAAAGGTATTCAGAAAAAACTGTTTCATGCAGCAAAAAATGGTCATGCACTTGATCTTCAATCTGTATGTAAGATCACCGATGAATCTATTGATATGATCTTTGAAAACCCAGATGCTCTTGCATGCGTACTTAACATCCGCCATAAGGATGAGTACTTACTAGAACACTCTATTGCTGTATCTGTACTGCTCACTATGTTTGCTTTTCATATGAAGTTTGAGAGAGAGATTGTCAGTCAGCTGGCCATCGGGGCATTTCTTCATGACGTGGGAAAAATTATGATCCCGGATGCCATTTTAAATAAGCCCGGGAAGTTAACAGATAAAGAGTTTGAAATCATGAAAGCGCATGCCACTCACTCTATTAATGTGATTAAGAAGACCCCAGGTGTTAGTGCATTAAGTCTTGAAGTCGCTGCATTACATCATGAAAAGCTTAACGGTGAGGGATACCCTAACAAGGTCAAGTCTAATGAGATCTCTATCTATGGGCGTATGATCTCCATCTGTGACATTTTTGATGCATTGACATCGAGTCGCTGCTACAAAGAGGGTTATTCTCAAGTAAAAGCCTTTAGTATTTTGAGAGAGTTAAGTAAAGATAACCAACTTGATATAAATTTGGTTGATAATTTCATTCAGTGTATGGGGGTTTATCCAGTAGGGGCTCTGGTTCAGCTTGATTCGAACAGATTAGCCATTGTTGAGAGTCATAATTTACAAGATCCAGTTCGCCCGAAGGTGAAGGCCTTCTATCGTTTAGATCCTAAACAATTCGAATTGGCACAAAATATTGATTTATCATCGATGCAGACCGAACGGATAGTGAAATGTGTCAGAGCCGATGAATTTAACTTAAATATGGATCAGATCATTGAGTTTTTAGCCCATGAGGGTTGATTGCTAGCGCTTAGATAAATGGTACAAATAATAAAATAGCGCCTATTTGGCGCTATTTTTGTGTAGATGATATGAATCTTACTCGGTTGCAGCTTTCATTTTGCGGGTGAATTCACCTAATTGAGCAAGAAGTTCTATTTCATTGTTTTTATTGGCTTCGATAATTTTTACCACTGCAGAGCCTGAAATGGCACCAGCTGCGCCAGCTTGAATGGCTTGTTTTACTTGAGCTGGCTCAGCAATACCAAAACCTAGCAGTGGTGGTGCGCCGTTAAACTCCTTGAGTCGAGATAAAATATCACCAATAGGCATACCCGCTTTAGACTCTGTACCCGTGACACCTGCACGTGATAAGAGGTAGGTATATCCTTCTCCTTTTTCGCTGACAAGCTGAAGGGTGTCACGATCTGCATTAGGCGGAGCGATAAAGATAGGTGCAATGCCATGGGCTTTAGCCGATGTGATAAATGGATCCGCTTCTTCAACTGGCACATCAGCGATCAATACCGAATCGATGCCAGCGGCTTTTGCTTTAGCGTAAAAAACGTCGATACCGTTAGCAAACACTAAGTTTGCATAGAGGAGCAGTCCGATAGGCAGCTCTGGGTATTTAGCCCGAATAAGCGTCAGCATTTCAAAACACTGAGTTGGTGTGGTACCCGCAGCGAGTGAACGTAAATTTGCTCCTTGGATAACCGGACCATCAGCCAAAGGATCAGAGAAGGGGAAGCCTAGCTCTAGTGCATCAGCGCCATTTTCAACTAGGCAGTCGATAATCTTTAGTGAAAGCGCAGGGCTTGGGTCGCCTAAGGTGACAAAAGGGACAAATGCACCTTGATTTTTCTCTTTTAGTGCGGCAAAAGTTGCCTTATAACGGCCTGCTTGTTTAAATTCAGTCATTGCCACTCTCCTCTTTTTGCTGACTCGTTTGTGATTTCTCGCGCTCCTCTAATATGTCAGCTACGGTAAAGATGTCTTTATCGCCACGGCCCGATAGATTAACCACTAATAGGGTCTCTTTTGTGGCTTTTTGCGCCAGTTTGACGGCGTAAGCTATGGCATGAGCAGATTCTAACGCTGGGATGATCCCTTCGCAGCGAGCCAGTAGTTGGAAAGCATCTAATGCCTCATCGTCGGTTGCTGACTCATAGGTTGCGCGTCCTGTTGCAGCCAAATGTGCATGCTGTGGGCCTACCGACGGAAAATCAAGGCCTGCAGAGACTGAGTATGACTCCTCAATTTGCCCCTCCTTATCTTGCATCAAAGGTGCTTTCATGCCGAAGAAAATGCCTGTTTTACCATGCTTAAGTGGTGCGCCATGCATCGGCGTATCTATGCCTAATCCTGCAGGTTCAACGCCAATAAGCTGCACACTAGGTTCATCGATAAAATCGGCAAACATACCGATTGCGTTGGACCCGCCGCCAACACAGGCGATAACAGCATCGGGCAAGCGGCCTTCACGTTCAAGGATCTGTTTCTTCGTTTCTTCACCTATCATGCGCTGGAACTCACGTACGATAGTCGGGAAAGGGTGTGGACCTGCCGCAGTACCGAGTAGATAATGGGCTTTTTCATAACTGCCGGACCAGTCACGCATCGCTTCATTACAAGCATCTTTTAACGTGGATGAACCCGATGTGACAGGAATAACCTCTGCACCCATCAGTTTCATTCGAAATACGTTTGGCGATTGACGCTCGATATCTTTTGCGCCCATGTACACTTTACACTTGAGACCGAGAAGTGCACAGGCTAGGGCCGTCGCGACACCATGTTGACCGGCGCCAGTTTCGGCAATGATCTCTTTTTTACCCATACGTTTAGCCAGTAAAGCCTGACCTAATACCTGATTGGTCTTGTGCGCGCCACCATGAAGTAAGTCTTCACGTTTGAGGTAAATTTTAACTAATGGATTTGGACTCAAGTTGCGCGTAAGCGTTAGGGCTGTTGGACGACCGGCATAGTTTTTGAGTAGATCGGTAAACTCGGCCTGAAATGCTTCATCTTCTTGTGCTTCAATAAATGCAGTTTCTAACTGTCTCAGTGCAGGCATTAATATTTGTGGTACGTACATACCACCATATTCGCCGAAGTAGGGGTCGAGCTTAGTCATTTGATATCCTTAAATAGATCTGCTTTGCATCTCTATGTGTGCCACTTTCGTTAAAGAGACGGTGGCGTTAATTGGTGCCATTTAGGCAATATGTCAAAAATACTATTTATTAATACTGCCTTAGGGCGCGAAAGGCTGCTGCAACCTTTTGGTGATCTTTCTGCCCCGGTGTCAGCTCTAACCCTGAGTTAAAGTCCAGTCCGTAGAAGCCCTGGGTGGCAGCGCTGCTGGCATTGTCTGCATCTAAACCGCCTGCGAGCATGGCGTCTTGTTTGTTTGGAAGTTGTTGTTGCCAGTTAAAGGTGAGGCCAGTGCCGCCAAACTGAACGCCGCTTGCCTTGCTGCTCTTGCTATCAAACAAGATACGCTCAACATTGGTTGGGATAGATAATTCACTGGCGGTTGCATCAACATCAATGGGGATAGCTTTCCAGATCTGTGCCGTGCTATCTGCGGCCGCTAATGCGTTGCGTACTTGGCTTATCTCATATTCAGATTCGTTGCCATGGAGCTGTACTGCATAGAGGTCAAGTTGTGAGGCAACTTCAGCGATATGTTCAGGCACTTCGTTGACAAACACACCGACAAAATAGAGTTGTTTATCGGTAGCCCGCTGCGCTTGAGTGAGGACCAGTGCTTGCTCTGGGCTGATATACCGCGGTGATTTTTTAGCAAAAATAAGTCCGCCGTACACCGCGCCAGCATCAGCTACGTTGTTGCTGTCAACAACGGATGTCAGTCCGCACACCTTGTTATGGCCAAGAGTGAGCGTACGACAGGCTAAGTCTAAATCATCAGCGGCCATCAAGGAGCTGCCCACAAGGAAACCATCAACGAGTGGGCTTAAACGGCGTACTTGGGCTTGGTTGTATATGCCAGACTCACTTATCACCACGCGATCGGCAGGAATATGAGGTGCGAGCTCCTCTGTGGTGGCTAAATCTGTCGACAGGTCACGCAGGTTACGGTTGTTGATGCCAATAATTGCGGCATTCAAGTCGATGGCTCGCTTGAGTTCAGCTTCGTTACTCACTTCTGTCAGTATATCTAAGCTGTATTTTTCAGCCTCTGTAGCAAGCTTGCGGTATTGCTTATCGTCCAGTACCGACAACATTAATAAAATAGCGTCGGCGCCTTGGTGTGCGGCTAATTTAACTTGATAGGTGTCAACGAAAAAGTCTTTGCATAATATCGGTTGTTTAACCCGAGCGCGGACTTGAGGAATATAATCCATGTCACCTTGAAAAAATTGCTCGTCAGTAAGCACTGAGATGCACGCAGCGTAATGATTATAAACATCGGCTATCGCTTGGACATCAAAATGCTCGCGGATAAGGCCCTTAGAAGGACTGGCTTTTTTACACTCGAAAATAAAACCAGCGTTGGGGGCTTTTAATGCATCAAATAAGCTTCGATCAGATATCTTTGGCTGCAAACTTGCTTCAGGGAAGCGTATTTTTAAAGCGGCAATATGGTCAGCTTTGGTGTCGACAATTCTTGTTAGTACATTGCTGACTTCTTCTGTAGATGAATAGCTCACTGTGACTCCTGACATATTATTTAGCAGCAGTGCTAGCGTTAGCGAGCTGCTCAAGTAGTTGATACGCTTTACCACTGGCGATGGTCTCTAGTGCCCGCTGCGTTCCGGATTTGACGCTATCACATACGCCTGAAATGTACAGGGCGCACCCCGCATTTACGGCAACAGCGTGGCTGTGGGCCAGTAGTCCTTTTCCTTGTAAGATTGCTCGTGTGAATTCGGCATTATCAATGGGTGTCCCGCCCTCTAAATCTGTTAATTGACCTTGGGTTACACCTAAATCCTCAGGGGTTAAGGTGTACTGTGTGATGACATTATTATTGAGCTCACACACTAAGGTGTCGCCGTGTATGGCCACTTCATCAAGTCCGCTGCCATGGACCACCATAGCGCGCTTCATGCCTAAAGCTTTTAATACTTCGGCTATCGGCGCCACCAATTCGGCGCTGTATACGCCTAAAACGATAAAATCCGGATGTGATGGGTTAATAAGCGGCCCAAGTACGTTAAACAGGGTGCGAGTTTTCAAGGCTTGGCGCACTGGCACTGCGTGACGCACGCCGCCGTGATAGTGAGGAGCAAATAGAAAGCACAAGCCGAGTTCATCCAAGCAATCACGGGCTGTTTCAGGCGCCATAGTGAGGTCTATGCCAAATTGTGCTAGTAGATCCGATGAGCCAGATTTACTTGAGACGCTGCGATTACCATGTTTTGCCACTTTGGCTCCAGCGGCGGCGGCAACAAAGGCGGCGGTAGTGGAAATATTGATGGTGTTATGGCCATCACCGCCAGTGCCAACGATATCGACAATTCCTTGTTCACGAGTTATTTCACAAGGCGCAGGAAAAGCTTTAGCTGCGCTACGCAAGGCATCAGCGGCGCCGGATATTTCATCTATGGTTTCACCGCGCATCTTCATTGCAACGAGCATACCGGCCATGGCAACCTCACTCATCTCTCCGGCGATGATACTACTGACCAGTTGCTTGGTTTCTTCTCGAGTGGCTGAGTCCCCAGCGAAGAGTTTATCTAGTATCGGTTGCAGATCAGCTGACTTGTTCAGATTTTGGCTCATGCATTAACTCCTTGATGGCGATTAATGCCGGTTAACTCGTTTAACGTTTGAATAAGCAGCTGGCTGCCAAGTGTGGTGAGAATGGATTCTGGGTGAAACTGAAATCCAATTGCTTGATGGCTTTTGTGGGAGATAGCCATGGGCATCGATTCCGTGGTTGCTATCACATCTAAACAATCAGGCACCACAGTGGCAACGAGGCTGTGATAACGAGCAACAGGCAGAGGAGAGGGGAGATTGTTAAATATGCCGCTTGCTTGATGATAAATTGGACTGGCTTTGCCGTGAACCACTTGGTTTGCTCGCTCAACTTTTCCGCCGTAATGCTCTACTATGGCCTGATGTCCAAGACAGATCCCAAGCATGGGGACTTTACCTGCAAGCAGGCCAATGAGCGCCATTAAGCAACCTGCTTCGTGGGGAGCACCAGGGCCAGGTGAGAGCACTAGCGCCGCTTTATTCTTTTCATTGAGTAGCTTGTCGGCAATAAACTTGGCGTCGACATCGTTACGGTAAATGACAACTTCATAGCCTAAACTTCTGAATTGATCGACTAAGTTGTAGGTAAACGAGTCGAAATTATCGAGTAGATACAGTTTCATAGTCCACCTCCCATTTTAATGGCTGAAATCACTGCTTGGGCTTTTTGTCTGGTTTCATCAGCTTCTGCTTGTGGATCTGAGTCAAACACGACCCCAGCACCTGCTTGGATATAAGCTGTGCCGTCTTTAACAAAAGCAGCGCGAATGACAATACAGGTATCCATGTCTCCCAAACTGTTTAGATAACCTACTGCGCCACCATAACTGCCACGGCGGCTTTTTTCAGCTCCACGGATCAGTTGAGCTGCACTCACTTTAGGTGCACCGGTTAACGTGCCCATGTTCATGCATGCTTGATAGGCATGGAGCGCATCGAGATCGCTGCGCAGTTGACCTGTTACGCGACTGACTAAGTGCATCACGTGGGAGTAACGGTCGACTTTCAATAACTCTGCGACTTTTCGTGTACCACTTTGACTGATGCGGGCCACATCGTTGCGGGCTAAATCGACCAGCATTAGATGTTCAGATAGCTCTTTTTTATCCAGTCTCAGTTCAAGTTCAATGCGGCTATCGAGATCGAAATCTATCTCGCCATCGGCGGTTTTTCCGCGTTGGCGTGTTCCTGCTATAGGGTAG
This sequence comes from Shewanella sp. MTB7, assembly GCF_027571385.1. Lineage (NCBI taxonomy): Bacteria > Pseudomonadati > Pseudomonadota > Gammaproteobacteria > Alteromonadales > Shewanellaceae > Shewanella > Shewanella sp. MTB7. The sequence goes on from NZ_CP085636.1 coordinate 2,471,682, forward strand.
ATCTCAACTTGATTGGTGTGGGTTTCATATTTTAGCGCGCTCTCTGGAGACGCGCCAAAAAGGGTAAAGTCTTGACCCCGAAAGTAGAACATATAGGGGCTGGGGTTAGTTAAGCGTAGCGCACGATAAGCGCCTAATGTGTTAGGACAAGGTAGGCTAAAACTACGTGAAGGTACCACTTGAAAAATGTCACCAGCAATAATATGTGATTTTAGGTCTTGTACCATTTGTTTAAACGCATCATCACTGATATTAACTTGGGTATCAGCGGTTACAGGGATTAAAGGGTCAATCACTGAGGTTTGCTCAGCTTGAGCTTGTAGGCTTTGTACTCGCTTTAATAATTGGTTTTTTAGTTCAGGTGATGCGGGTGAATCTTGGGTGCTAAACAGGTGCGAAACAATGTCAGCTTGTTGCTGTTGATGATCAATAAGAATCAATGTTTCGGCGAGGTAAAACAGATAATCGGGACAAGTGTTTTTACCTTGAGGGACTTCAGGGAGCGGCTCGACGGTGTCAATTAAGTCATAAGCCAATACGCCACCTAAAAACAGATCTTCAAATGCTGGTGTCTCACCACAACTGATCTCTTTGACTAACGCGCGCAAGCCATCGAGAGGAGAGCTCGACTTGAGTCTGGCATCCTCATCTAATATCTCTCTCTCTTTAACCAATGTTAGCGTTAAAATGTGTTCATTGAGCTCGCTGTGAGCATCATTAAAGAACGTTTGTATTGGCGTTAACAGTTGCAGACCATTATCGGTTAATGCGGTGAAAGTGAGTTGGTAGCCATCACAACGTATCATCATGGCGCTATGAGTCATCACCATGCTTTTTAGATGGTCTTTGCTCTCAATTTCAGCGGATTCGAGTAACATTGTGTGTGGCGCATCTTGGGTAAGTTGCTGGTATAAGCGCAGAGGGTCCGCATGATAGGTGATCCTCTCCTTACTTGACGTCACGTGAGCTATTTTCATCTAATGTCTCGCTTATCTTATTGTCTTGTATCGCAATAGGGGCTGATCTTTATTTTTTGTGTTAAATTTCAAGTACAAAAAAGCCCGCAATCTATGCGGGCTTCTTGTTGAATCTTGTCTCTTTTACATGAGCACAGAGTTTCACACTACCCGCTAATTTGGGAAGTGCCACCACCAATTAATGTTTTGTGCTTGAAAACGTGTGTTCATTCTAACCCTTGAAATGGTAAGTATAAAATCATGTAAAATAGAGCGGAGCATCTTTATGCTCCCAATGCCTATATAAAAGCATTTGCGAGTGAACCATGTCAATTGAATCTTTTAAAAATTGTCATATTTTTAGTTTATATCTTAGATACACAATTACAATAGTGTTGGCAGAATGATGAAATTATATCCCCGTTGATGTTAATTCCCCTTTTGCTAACAAACTCAAGTAGAATAAGCCTATGACAGATGAAACTTTATTGGCCGATCTACATAGCCACACGACGGCCTCCGATGGCATGTTGACCCCCTCTGATTTGGTAGAAAGAGCGATCGTTAATGGGGTACAAATGTTCGCCATTACCGATCATGATACCACCGCAGGTTTAACAGAGGCTCATGCCTATAACAATAGTCATGAGACACCACTTCGATTAATTAATGGTGTCGAAATCTCAACGCGCTGGCATAACCATGACATTCATATTGTGGCCTTGAATATTGATCCTAATGATAGCGACCTTGATGATTTTTTGATTCATCAACGTAGTTTACGTGAGTTGAGGGCGAAAGAGATTGGTGAGCGACTCGCAAAGGCTGGTATTGACGGAGCTTATGCTGGCGCAAGAGCCATTGCTGGTGATGCGGCATTAAGTCGTGGCCACTATGCGCGTTGGCTTGCTGATAAGGGCTATGCAACGAGCATGGCTAATGTGTTTAAGAAGTATTTGGCACGTGGGAAAATCGGTTATGTGCCTAACAATTGGTCAGACATGGCGACGGCCATTGAAGTGATACATAAAGCCGGTGGAATTGCTGTGTTAGCTCACCCAAGCGGCTACAAATTGTCGACAAAGTGGGTTAAGCGGTTAGTTAGGGAGTTTAAAGAGGCGGCAGGTGATGCCATGGAAGTGGTGCTCAGTCAACAGACTGTCGATGCCAGAAACTTTTTAATCTCTCAATGCTTACAACATGAGTTGCTAGCATCATTGGGAAGTGACTTTCATTTTCCGGGAAGCTGGACAGAATTGGGTAAAAGTATGTATCAACCTCCTGGTGTTAATTGGGTGTGGCAGATGGATAGTTGGCCCTTGGCTAGTGCTTAAGCGAGTGTTTACTTCGGCCAAATAATGTTTATTTAGACTAAAATTTCCCATCGGCTAATGTGGTCAGATGGTGATGGATGGAATCGAGATGAGTCAGTTTTTTTATGTACATGAAGAAAATCCACAAGCCCGTTTGATCAATCAAGCGGTCAATGCCATTAAAAATGGCGGTGTGATTGTCTACCCAACAGATTCAGGCTACGCCTTAGGCTGCCTACTTGGTGAAAAAGATGCCATGAGCCGTATTGCGCGGATCAGGCAGATAGATAACGATCATAACTTCTCCTTAATGTGTCGTGATCAATCTGAATTGTCTACTTACGCTAAAGTGGATAATCAAGCCTATCGAGTGCTTAAACATAACACGCCAGGCCCTTACACCTTTATTTTCAAAGCGAGTAAAGAGGTGCCAAAGCGCTTATTGAATCCGAAGAAGAAGACGATTGGAATAAGAGTGCCAGACAATGTGATTGCTTTGGCACTGCTTGAGGCCCTCGATGAACCGTTAATGTCTACCAGCTTGATTATGCCTGGAGAGGAGTTTGCAGAATCCGATCCTGAACATATTCGTGATATTTTAGAACATCAAGTGGATGTGATTATTCATGGTGGCTACTTAGGTCAAAAGCAGACCACTGTTATCGATCTCTCTGAAGGAGATATTGAGATTTTACGTGAAGGAGCGGGTGATATTAGCTCGTTTACGTAAACTCGGGTTAAAGTCTGTGAAATGTTAACTTAACAGGGTATAATCGCGCGCTTTCTTAGGTCATGGGTCGTTAATTTGGACAATTCACTCTAAGGAATTCTTGGTATAGAGGGCAGTGATGCAGGGGACTCAAATACGTTTACCTTTGGCCATTGTCAGAGGCAAACCGATCAAACAATTTCCGATCGATTTGTTTATACCGCCTGAAGCTTTGGAGGTCTTTCTCGAATCTTTTGAAGGGCCGTTAGATCTGCTTTTATATCTGATCCGTAAACAGAAATTAGATGTGGTTGAGTTGCCCATTTGGCCAGTGACGGAGCAGTATTTAGAGTATATCGACTTGCTTCAGGGGGCGCGAGTTGAGCTTGCCGCAGACTATTTGGTGATGGCTGCAACGCTAGCTGAGATTAAGTCTCGTTTACTGTTACCGCGTCCTAAGAGTGATGATGAAGATGAAGAGGACCCTCGGGCTCAGTTGATCCGTCAATTGAAAGCTTATGAGGTGATTAAAGAGGCGCAACAAGAGTTAGATGCGCTGCCTCGACTCGAACGAGATTTTTTTCAGGCTAAAGTGACACCAGCGCCAGATATCAAGCCAGTGTTATTGCCGCCACAGGTGTCATTAGCGGATATGGCAAGGGCCTTTGCTGCTGTACTTCAACGGGTTGAGGCGACGGTTGATCATCAGGTTAAACGTGAAGTCTTGTCGACCCGCGAGCGAATGATACAGATACTCGCTTTGTTAGACGGTGAAGAGTATTTACCGTTTGAAGCGCTTTTTGATGCAAAAGAGGGGCGGACTGGTGTGGTTGTGAGTTTCTTAGCGCTGATGGAGTTGGTGAAAGAGCTCTTAGTGGAGTTGATACAAGCCGAGCCATTTTCAACGATACACGTGAAAGCCTATTGATGATGTTACTCTTTGATAGTCTAAGTGTGTTGGTGACTGAGCAGCTGTTAATAATATCATAACCTTACTCGCTAGGACGAATTGATTGTCAACAAGTAAACTATTGCAGATAAACCCTGACCAGCTTAAGCAGCTTATTGAAGCTGGCCTGTTTGTATTGGGTAAAGCGGTAACGATTAAAAGCTTAAGAGAAACAGTGCTGGTAAACTTTAATGTATCAAGAGCTAGAATTAAATTAGCGATTGAAGAGTTACAAGAAGATTACCAAGGGCGTGGCATTGAGTTAGTCGCGGTTGCTGGTGGGTATCGATTTCAAACGATCGAAGCGTTAAGCCCGTATTTACAAAGTATGTGGCAGGAAAAGTCGCCAAAATATTCGAGAGCCACATTAGAAACCTTGGCGGTGATAGCCTATCGTCAACCCGTCACTCGAGGTGACATAGAATTTATTCGAGGTGTGGCGGTAAGTAGCCACACAATGAAAAGTCTATCCGATAGACATTGGATTAGAGCGGTGGGGCATAAAGAGGTACCGGGAAGACCGGCGCTATATGCAACAACGACAGACTTTTTAGCTTACTTTGGCTTAGATACGATAGCGGATTTACCTCCTCTGTCTGATCCTGAGTCACTAGCGGCCCTGTTTTCAAATGCAGCGGCATCAAATATTTCGGGCTCAGTTGATGAAACACCGGATATTGGTGCTCCTGCCGATGAAGCAGAGCCTAAAGATACACAAAATAGAGAAGAGTCTAGTAATGAGTGAAAAATTGCAGAAAGTCTTGGCCCGTGCAGGCCATGGCTCCCGTCGTGAGATGGAGGCATGGATTGCTGCAGGCCGAATTAGTGTTGATGGTGAGATAGCCAGTCTTGGTGATCGAGTAGAAGGCGATGTGAAAATTCGTATCGACGGACGCGCGATTACGGTTAAGTCTGAAGATGATCTCATTTGTCGCGTGATTGCTTATCACAAACCGGAAGGTGAGATCTGCAGTCGTAAAGACCCTGAAGGTAGACCAACGGTTTTCGATCGTCTTCCTAAGACCCGAGATTCACGTTGGGTTGCAGTTGGACGTCTGGATATCAATACATCAGGATTATTGCTATTTACTTCAGATGGAGAGTTGGCTAATCGCCTGATGCATCCATCGAACGAAGTTGAGCGTGAATATGCTGTGCGTACATTCGGTGAAGTAACTGATGCTTGTATTCAGCGACTGCGTACCGGTGTGACACTGGAAGATGGTCCGGCACACTTTGACAAAATCAAAGCGGCTGGCGGCGAAGGCATGAACAAGTGGTGGCATGTGTCACTGGCTGAAGGCCGTAACCGTGAAGTCCGTCGTTTATGGGAGTCTCAGGAAGTTCAAGTGAGTCGCCTTATTCGTATTCGTTACGGTATGATCGAATTACCCAAGTCACTGCCTCGCGGTGGTTGGATTGAGTTGGAGCTTGAACAGGTCAACTACCTAAGAAAGACCGCTGGACTCGATAACGAAAACCGCACTATGCTAGGCACAGATAAACACAGTGTTGCTCGTGCTAAAGTGAAGAGTGCTAAGATCAAGCGTGCTGTAAGTAAACACAAAACCAATGTCAGTAAAAATACGCGTCAGCGTTAACTGCAAGTTTATACTAGAAAAAGGTCGCTAACGCGGCCTTTTTTGTGTCTGCAATTCAGGGGAAGTGCCATAGCGTAAGGAGCATTCATTCGATACCGTGCTATATATAGTTTAACTGCAACCATTAGGCTTTATCATGAAATTGATGTCAGTGAATAAAATCTGGGACTTGGCGGATCATAATGCATTCACCGACATGGTGCGTTTTCGTGATGTTTTGTATTGTGTATTTCGCGAAGCAAGTGCCCATGTATCAGACGATGGTGCACTGCGAATCATTCGATCCCTTGATGAAGGTAAAAACTGGGGATCTGCAGCACTGTTCCAGATGAGTCATGCAGATTTGAGAGATGGTAAACTTGTGGTGTATGGGGAAGAACTGTTGCTGTTAGGCGTGGGTAATTTTATTTTGCGCGTTAAACAGGAGAGGCAGTCCTATGTTTGGCGATCTATTGATGGGATTTCTTGGTCTGCCCCTGCAGAGGTCGCTAGGCCTAATGACTGGTTGTGGCGATTTTGTTTGCATAAAAACGTGCTGTGGGGGATCTCCTATCTTCCAAAACCTAAAGGCTACGTGAGTTTATATAAGAGTTTAGATGGTCATTACTTTACTCGGATATTTAAAAACTTGAATAAACAGGGCTATGTAAACGAATCAGGTCTGTTTTTTGATGAACACGATAATGCACACTGCCTGCTGAGACGAGATCCAGTTTGGGGCCCCGCAGAGACTGCTCTTTTAGGATATTCTAGGCCGCCTTATCAATACTGGAAGTGGCAGGAGTTAGATAAACGAATTGGTGGGCCAGTGAGCTTTTATTATCAAGGCCATCATTATGCTGTCGTGCGCCTTTATGACGGCAAGATCAGAACCAGTGTGGTTGAAATAGATGCCCAGTTAGCTAAGATCACAGAGTTGATAAGTCTCCCCTCTGGTGGTGATAGCAGTTATGCCGGAGTGGTGCTTGATAAGGGATGTTTAAAGGTAAGCTATTACTCATCCCATGAGGGAAGAACAGCGATTTACTTTGCTGAAATTGATATCTGATCGTCACAGTAAAGTGAAAAAAGGGAGTGAAATACTCCCTCATTTATCGGTTACTGAGCGTTAAATTGCTGCCCGTTAATCTCGATGGAGTCATTGCCCATCAGATAAAGATATGTACTCATTATCTCTTCAGGGCTTTTAAGGGTTTGTTGGTTTTCAGCTGGGTAAGCATTGGCCCGCATACTTGTGCGTGTTGCTCCTGGATTGATACTATTTACCCGAAGATTTGAATCTTCATATTCATCCGCAATAGCTTGCATCATGCCTTCGGTGGCAAACTTAGAGATAGCATACTCACCCCAGAAGGCTTTGCCTTGTCGGCCGACGCTGCTTGATGTGAACACCAATGAAGCCTGTGGTGACTTCTTCATTACAGGGAGTAAGGCTTTAGTCAGCATTATCTCAGCAATGACATTCACCTGCATCACCTCTTTTACTGAATCCATTGAGATATGTTTAAAGGGGCCTAGAACGCCTAACATGCCCGCATTATGTAAGAGCCCATCTAAGTGACCAAATTGTTCCTCTATGGTCTCAGCCATATCGATATAGTTTTGTTCTGTGGCACCTTTGAGATCCATAGGTACGATGGCAGGTTTTGGGCAACCCGCTTGCTCAATTGCATCATAGACAGCTTCCAGCTTTTTGACTGTTTTGCCGAGTAAGATCACCGTAGCACCATGCTTTGCAAAACAGATGGCCGCTGCCCGACCTATGCCGTCTCCTGCGCCTGTGATTAAAATTGTTTTGTTAATAAGTAGATCTTTTGCAGCTTGATATTCCAACATGAGTCAATATTTCCTATCGGCGGAAAAGCCCGCCACCTCTAGAGTCACTGATGTGATAAACAGATGTTTAAAACAAATGATTAATTATTGTTCGTGTATTCACTGTGCGTTTGTGACAAAAATGTAGCTAAGTCAATATATTTGCGTTAACTTGAACTTAGGTAGGGACTTCTAAAAGTCCTGTTTGGTCATTCAATTATTGTCTATTGTGACCAAATTTTTTGGGGAAAACAAAAATTATTACAACAAGATTTGGGGAACAAAGATGAAAAGACTCTTTTTGGGTGTTGCGATTGCATCTGCGCTTGGATTAACGGGCTGTGGCGGGGACACTGTAGATGAATTAAGAGAGAAGGCAGATATTCTGATCCCTGAATCTCATATTGCTTTTGATCCCGGTAATGCTGATCCCGCTAAACGAACATTACCCTTGCCGAATGATCTTTTATTCAGTGGTACTAGTGATGGTACCATCAATATGCCTGGTGAAATGGCTGATGGTACAAGTGATTACACTGATCCCTCTATGGCAATTGGTGCACTAGATGGTTGGTCTACTACATCCCCAATCTCTATTACTGTAGAATTAGCCAGTGATCATGATGGTAAAGCACTGACCTTAGATGCCGCTTCGGTTTTCCAGCCTGGTGCGGTGAGAATGTTCGAAGCCACCGTTGGTGGTCCTCTTTCATCGGATCCTGAATGTAAGGCGGCGCCATCAGCTTCTGCCTGTAAGGTGGGAGATGAACTGACATTTGGTGTCGACTTTGTCTCTAAAGCTTCAGGCAGTACGATTGCAATCGTGCCGCTAAAGCCGTTAAAAGCCAATCAGTCTTATATTTATGTAACGACAAACCTTATTCAAGATAGTGCCAGTCAACCGATTGCGGCATCAGCAACGTATACCAGTGTAAGGTTGGATATTGAGACTCATCCACTTGAAACAGAATCTCAGCTAACTCTGCAGACGTTGGTTAACAGTTTTGAAAAAGGCTTAGCGACAGCTCATGGTGTTGATGCTGAAACACTCAGTTATTCAGGTCTCTTCACGACACAGTCAGTTGTGGATGTTTATGAGACGACAAAATTGTTGATGTTAGATCCAACACCCGGCAATCCCTATGCACCTTCTATCTCGCTTCCACAACCGCATCCTTTAGGGATCACAGTTGCACAAGCTGCAGGCCTAACGCCTGCTGATGGTGATGCATATGCAGTATCGAATTTAGCGGATGTTTATACGGCAGAGCTGACGATTCCGACTTTTGGCCATTGTGATTCAACAAAATGTTCAGGTATCAGTGGTTCTTGGAAGGCGCTGGGAGATAGCCCTGTATCAGTGTTGCTTGCTCTGCAAGCTGGTACTATGAGTCAAACTAAGTTTGGCATGCAGGCTGCAGCTTATGGTATTGATCCTACTGCAGCACTTGCCAACCCTGCGCTTTTAGCTGGAAAAACTTGGTTATTAGATGATGACACTGCAGCTGATAAAGCAAAACATCTGACCAAATTCAATCCTATTGTACAGCCCACAGGCCAAGAAACTGTACCTGTGCTCATCTCTATGCCAAATGCAGAGCGAGTGGCACAATTTAGCGCTGACAATGGATTAAACTTTACACCGCCTACAGCTGGATGGCCTACGACTATTGCTATGCATGGTTTAGGCGGTGGTAAAGAGATGTCTCTTGCCTACGCAGGAACTTACGCTGCCATGGGGATTGCGACTATCGCCATCGATATGCCGCTCCATGGTGCACGTTCATTTGGCGCTAATGGTGAAGGCGTATATGCAGTATCAGCCTCAGACCCCTCTTATGGGGCTGTAATTGGACAGCCAAATGCTTTCGCAAATGGTAATCCCTTAGTATTTATTAACATTGAAAGTACCTTAAGTGTGCGTGATAACTTCCGTCAAGCAACCAATGATCACCTGGCTTTACGTGCTTCATTAACGGGACTGGCGGGCGCACTTGCACAAGCTCAGTACCCACAGATGTTTGATATTAATAATATCAGTGCACAAGGGTTAAGTTTAGGCGCAATTGTCGGTACAAACTTCTCTACCTATGCAAGCACTGGCGTGATTCATCCTGAGTCAGGACTTGATTTAAGTTATGTTTATAAGATTAATGCGACCTCGTTAGTGGCGCCAAGTGGTGGATTTGCCGGTACCTTTATCGGTTCAGCGACATTCGGTCCTTTACTGTTCGCTAATGTTACTGCAAGTGATACTTTTCAAGACTTGGTTGATGCGGCCAATATTGCTGGTTATGAACCTGGGTCAGCTGAGTATGCTGCTCTTGTTCAAGCGGTTTATGCTGGGTTCTTGCCTACATTTGCGTTTGCTGTGCAGACGGCTGTAGATAGTGCAGATCCAATTAACCATGCTGCTATGCTTAAGGCGACTGAGCTCCCAATTCATTTGATTGAAGTGGTCGGTGACGGTGATATGCATCTGCCGGATCAAGTGTTGCCAAATACTGTTGCAAACTTTCCTATATCAGGTACTGAACCATTAATCACCCATTTAGGGTTGGCGTGTGTAGAGACGACAACAACAGGTGCTTCAGGTGCTGTACGATTCGTTAAAGGTCATCACAGTTCGATTGTCAGCCCTGCAGGTGTTGAAGGCTCTGCAGCTGCAACAATTGAGATGCAGCAACAAGTGGCAGGCTATGCTCTTACGGCAAGTAAGGGGAGTGCGGGTATTATTATTCAGGACTCAAGTGTTATTAAAAAATGTCCTTAACCTTCAGGTTAAGTTGTCATTGAAACACATTTAATCTGTTAGTTTGTGTAAAAACCCAGCGTTTGCTGGGTTTTTTTATCCCATTCTTTTTTTATGCTCCTTTTGCTATTTGAAACTGTTAGAATGACGCTTATTTTCGATTGAACATAGAGCAGTTTGCTGGAGCATATTTTGGAATTTTTGTACGAGTATGGAATGTTTTTCGCTAAAGCGATCACTGTGGTGTTATCAATTATTGCGGTCGTGATTGTTGTTTTAGCTTCTGCTATTAAGCAAAAAGGGGGCAAAGGTGAGCTAAGACTGACCAATCTCTCTGAAGAGCTTAAAGAACTACAACATGATCTTAAAGAGGACCTCTACAGTAAGCAGCAGTTTAAAGCTTATGAGAAGCAACTAAAAGCTGATGAGAAAGCTAAAGAGAAGGCACTTAAAGAACAGAAAGAGCTAACAATAGACCCACGGGTTTTTGTTATTGATTTTAAAGGCAGTATCGATGCCCATGAGGTTTCTTCATTACGTGAAGAAATCAGTGCCATTATTGCTATCGCTGAGCCGGGTGATGAAGCCATCGTTAATGTCGAAAGTGGCGGCGGTATGGTTCACGCTTATGGTTTAGCTTCGAGCCAACTTGATCGTTTGCGTCAGGCAAACATTAACCTAACTATCTGTGTTGATAAAGTGGCTGCCAGTGGTGGATATATGATGGCCTGTGTGGCGAATAAAATATACGCAGCCCCTTTTGCCATTGTTGGTTCTATTGGCGTTGTAGCTCAAGTACCAAATTTCAATAAACTGTTAAAAAAGCATGATATTGATTATGAGCAGCACACTGCGGGTGATTTTAAACGTACTTTAACTGTCTTTGGTGAGAATACCGATGAAGGTCGTGAGAAGTTTCAGCAGGAGCTTGAGGAGACCCATGAGTTGTTTAAAGAGTTTATCGCACATTACCGTCCTGACTTAGATTTGGCTAAAGTAGCAACGGGTGAACATTGGTATGGCCAGCAAGCAATTGAGCTTGGGTTAATCGATGCTATCTCGACCAGTGACGATGTTATTCTTAATTTGGCGAAAGAGCGCACAGTGATTAAAGTGAGATATCAATTAAAGAAAAAATTTGCTGATAAAATAGCCCATGCCGCGTCGTTATCTGTTAACTCTATTTTTAACAAAATGGCAGAAAAAAACCAAGCGATGAGTTAACACTCGTGGTTCTCTGCTTTGTTATATGATTTAAGGCCTGCATTTCGCAGGCTTTTTTATTTTTTCATTTTCATTTTGTTAAAAAACACTGTCAAATCGTCCTTGAATAATATACAAAATAGATAAGAATAAAAAAGAAGACTCTTGATGAATTACGTGCAAAGTTATAAGCGGAATATGTTGGTCGGTGATCAGTCTTATCCGGCCTATCAATTACGAAACTTACTTAACTATCTGCAACAGCATTTTGGTGATGAGGTAGTTGAGAGTTTATGTCTGCAGATTGGTGTTGGGGTGTCAGAGCTCGAACATCTACAACTTATTTATGTTTGGCAAGCCGACTTCGCTATGGAGTTTTTACAGCAATACACCCAAGATCCAGAGATTGGTGCCAAAGTGGGCTATCAATATACGGTCAATGATCTGGATTTCTTACTCAGTTTTTTTAATCAATGCAAAACGATAGGGGAATGCCTACAGTTCGTGCTTTCACATCCTGAACGCGTGGGCAGTTTTACCGATACTCTAGTCAGTCATGAGGAGGGGAAGTTACGTATACGTTGGCTAAATACAGGTAAAATAAATAAGAAGCGCTACTCGTGTCAGTTTCAACACAGTGTGTGCGGTTTAATTAAGATTGGCACTGGTTTAGCTGGGCAGCCAATACTATTCGAGCGGATCAGCCTTGCTGAGACGAAAAGAGATGCTAGTTTTTTGTCTTCAATTACCGGTGCCGACGTGCAATTTGGCAGTGAATTTAATGAGTGGTCAATCGATCAAAAGTTTCTTTCTTTACCCGTAACTTATGTTTTCAATAAAAATCGAATCAATCCTATTTCGACCCAGCAACCCTCTTATATTGAAGCCTTGTTAGAGCAACTACGTCAATCGTTTCCTGATTGTCCCAATATGGAGCAGATGGCTGTAAGGCAGAATATGAGTGCTCGAACACTTAGGCGTAAGATTTCACAAGCTGGAAGCAGTTATCAAAAACTGGTGGATCAGGTGCGTTCTCAGGCCGCGATAGGCTTGATTCTATCAGAAGAACACAGCATCGAAGATATTGCTGAGGTGATGGGGTTTGGCGATGTGAGTCATTTTCGTCAAAGCTTTAAACATTGGCTAGGTCAACCACCAGGCCACTTCCTACGTCTCAATGAGAAGCCCGTAGATTAATCTTACCTAACACGTTAACTCTGGCAATTGCCCAGCGTTGGCGACAGTGAGTCAATCCACTGTTTAATAATGATGATCGCTTCACTATGAACAAGGCTTCTGCCAATAGAAGGCATGCGGTCTTTGGGGCTATTGAGCTCCTGCCTGTAAAGTAAAATAGAGTGTTCGCCATCTCCAGGAACAATGTCATAGGAGAGTCCTTCAGGACCTCCGTCCCAGCCTGGAGGCTGTTTGCATATACCATACTGATAGCTGGTGTGATCGATATGAAATCCCAGCCTAAGTCCTGAAATACTCGCAAAGCCTCCGGCTCTATGACAATGAGCACAGTTAATGTCTAAGTATCCTTTCACTCTTTGGGTGAGATTAGCATTGCTATCAAACAATGAAGGAGCGTAAGCAATATCAGTGATTCTGGGCAGATTTGATAGCAGACCCATACTTTCCCAGTGTGTTAGTTGATTGACTGTTTGCCCTTGATATTCAATATCTTGGCTTAACAGGTGAGCCTTGAGTCCAATAGGCGCAATCTTACTTTCATTATCACGAGTTATTTGGTGACAGAGCTTACATTCCACGCGACTTGGTACATGATATTCAAATGATTCTACTTGTCCTTGATGATTTAAGGTGTGTGGGATGTTGGCTCCGGCTATTGTGAGCTTGGCAGTGGCGTTTTGCCAAAGATAGGGAAGTGTCGTCCAGCCTGCTTCCCTGTGGATCAATAAGCGCGTTTCTATCTTAATCTCATTTTCAGCACCCTTAACTTGAGTGTCGTAGGGCATGGAGAAGGTCTTCGTTAACACGGTCCCTATCGGGAAATCAAAGATGTCAGTAGGGTGATAGCTGGCTTGTTTTCCTTCAGGAATGAACATAAATCTGTGTTTATTAGCATAATTTGTGAATAACTCTGATGAGAGACTATAAGCAATTCCAGGAGTGACCGCTGCTGATGTAGGAGTTGATGGATCGATAAAGAGGCCGTATTGTGCGAGTGTCTCACAATCCTCGTTCATTAAAGCTTCCCAGTTAACCACGCTTGTGGTCTGCTCGCACAATGAGCTAGGAGTGGTCTCTACGGGATCCGTTTCTACAGGAGGCGTCACTGGTGTCTCTGCTACTTGATTGTCCGCCTCATCTCCCCCACCACAAGCGCTTAGGAAAAGAAGTAAAAACGTTAATCGAGTTAAGTTTCGCATACATCACCACTTGAGTTTTGTAGAGAAAAAGGCCGGTATTAACCGGCCTTGGGGTTCCTTTTAGAGCGATATCTAACGGTATTAGCTACTCAGCTTTACTCTGAACAGCTGGCTAGAGGTAGACGTCTAATCCATTCGTGGATAAGCGCGGTACCTTCACCATGGGTTAAGCTACGTCCTATCTCTGGCATACGATCGCCAGGGGCGTTGGTATCCATTCTGAAGTGAAGAATAGAACTCTCTGGTGATCCTGGGACCACATCATAACCCAGTGACCCCCCCCCATAGGCTACAGGTGATTTACAGGTGCCGTGGGCGAATCCATCACCGTATTCACGCCAGTATTCCAAGTTAAGACCTGTATTTGAAGCATTGCCTTCTGGGCGATGACAATGGGCACAGTTGACATCTAAGTAGCCCTTAGCCGTATCCATTAGCATCTCATCAGAGAGTGTTGCTACGTTCAATTCATCAGCATCTGAGTAGGATGGTACAGTGTTGATTGTCGTGACATCAGGAACACCTTGGAGTATGCCGCTAGATTGCCATTTCATTAACTGGTTTATGGTACCTTCAGCGTAAGCATAATCTTTATTCAGATGTCGAGCTTTGGGCCCGATAGGAACAAAGACCGCTGGTGTGTCGGGTGTCGCTTTAAGTTGATGACACTGCTTACATTGATTCATGCTTGGCACTACATAATCGAAATCGAGTGTTTCGCCATTATGGATCACTTGCTTACCTTGAATCGCACCCGCTTTGGTTAAGGTGGCATCTGATTGCTCAGAATTGTAGACATAAGGTAGCGCAGACCAACCCGTTGCACGACGGATCAACAAACGTGTCTCAATCATGTCTTCGTTGTCGATGCCACGTTCATCCGTATTGGCTGGCAGAGCGAAGGTCTTGCTGAGCACAGTACCAACAGGAAAATCCATACTTTCGTTTTCTGTGTAGTTTGCAATTTTACCTTCAGGAACAAACACAAAACGGTATTTACTAGAATAATCAGTAAATAGTTGAGTATTCATATCATAGGGTAAGCCGCCGGAGTTCGCGCCTGTGGTTGGATTTGATTCGTCGGCAAACAGGTTATAGTCTGACAGTTTTGGACAGTTAGCGCCTAACAGAGCATCCCAATTGACTTGATCGCCAGTGGTTTCACATAGGGCTAAATCACCGTCGCCGTCTAATCCACCTTCTCCTTCACCTATGGTGCCGCCACCACCCACTAAGATACCGCCATCACAGCCAGCCACATCGTCATCGACGCCACAACCAAATATTTGATCACCGAATGTAACGGTATGGACAGGTAAGCTAAGCTGAGCACACTTCATGATGTTATCTTGTGTGGTTTCATAAAGTACATCAGGGATGCTGGGATCAGTGTTGTCATTAGCAAAGAGGCGACCAAAAGAAACATCACCGTTATTGGTTGAGCACACATTATCGCTGCCATCTTCGGCGAATGGCATTTCCTGTAGGCCCAAATAAGCCGCTGTACCGTTATTGGATAACATCTCTCCTAAACCATCATAGAGCACGCCCGGAAACTCCCCGTGAGTGAAGAGGTAAGCCTTGATAATGTCGTCGATAAGGTAACCATTTGGCTTCTTACCGTAACCAGTTATCACGTTATCGTGCAGGTAGATATTTCTTGGTGTGGGTCGCCAGCCATCTTCAATGGGCTGATCCGCTTGGCCATAGTTGGCCACAAATGCATTCATATCTGGCTCAGCGATAAAGAAACTGGTTATTGCTACGCCCATGGTATCGTGGTTGGTGATCTCATTATTAAAGATCTCAACATCATCGGTGGCGAGGATAATCATACCTGTGCCCGGTGGCACGATATGTACCCCAGCCGGATTGGCTGAGGCATTGGCGAAATTCTTGGTGTTGTTATCGTAAATTTTATTATTGAAAATACGAACACTGGAGCCATATCGGTGATTATTAATCGGTAAGTCAAAGACTAAAATACCGCCAGTATTGCCCATCGCTTCGTTATCATAGACATCAGCATACTTTGAGTTTTCAATCTCAATACCGGCAACGTTCTCTTTGGCAATATTGCGGCGAACCACAATATACTCAGATTGTCCGACATAGATACCCGCATCGGCACTACCACGGACATAGGTATCTTCGATGAGAATATTTTCACATTCAACGGGGTAGAGACCATATGCACCATTATCTTCATCGAGCTCACCTTCCCAGACTGTCGCTAAACGTCTGAGTATGATCCCGTTAGTATTCTTAAGTTTAATGCCGTTATTTTTGGCTTCATTAACAGAGAGATCTTGAATGATGATGTTAACGGCATTTTGGACGAAGATACCATCGCCAGTGAGGGATTCTGAGAAGTCTAAAACGGTCTCATCCATGCCATATCCCATAATGGTGATATTTTTTGCCATGGAGCCATCGCCATCGACATCCCCGTCGAATAGGAGAGTTGATGCTATTTTAAAATTACCTTTAGGCAACACGATGACATCATTGCTCTGGGCGTTGATTAAGGCTTCCTGAATTCGGATGGTTAGATTTTCTCCATCTTCGATCATGATGGCTCCCTCAGGGAAGCTTGGAGCTGGATCGGGAGTCGGGGTAACGACGGGCTCCTCTACAACGGGCTCGTCATCATCGGATGAACATCCGCTTAGACTTAACGCGACGGCACTGGCCACAATTGAGGGCAGTAACCATGATGGTTTCTTGTTGAACATAGCGTCTCCTACTTATTTTTATTATTCCTTTCTTAGATTGCACTGACGTACCATATAAGCAATGTGAGATCCGGCCAACAAGTGATTAACAAGTTGTTATCAAGTGAGTCTGTGCATGAGTTAAACGTAGTCGGTTGTATTTTTCTTTATAAAACAATAATAAGAATACTTAAGTAAACAGAGAGTCAAGATAAGGCAAGATTAAAAATATTTGAAAAAAGAGCGGGATAAAACATAGAGGCCGGAGATGAAAGTGTTATAAGCAACGACAGTGGCGGATTATACTGAATAGTTAACATATCAGGCCACAAGGTGGCCTGATAGTCATCGTCAAACTAGATGTCGATGCCAAAACCTATGATAAATTGATAATCATTTTGTTTAGGCATGATGTTATCTGAATCCGGTTGTGGTCTATTGGTATGATCCCAGACAAATGACAAGTCAAGATCGAACATATCGGTTAACTCAATTGAAAAAGCAGCAACGGCATGATGCGTGTATCCACCGGAGGTCTCATTACCATATTGAAGTCGATATAAGGTATTGAAATCGATGTCACTGGTTACCTCTGTATCAAATACGGTTTCAATGACCATTGCCGCACTGCTTTCACTCTCTTTTTGATCAACGGCGACATTGTCAAACTTATTGTAAGTGTACGCCGGACCACCACTGATGCTCCATTGTGTTTTTGAAGTATCGATGATGTCGTAACCCAAACCTAAACCTAGGGTGGTTTTATATTGAATGTTTTTAATCGGATCCGTGTAGATTTCGGCAAATACAGGTCGCAAATAAAAGTGTTTTGATAAATACCAGTCAAAGTAAGTGTTAATACGATGATTATTGATATTGTTTTCGCCTTCAGTCTTAGAGTAGTTCCCTAAATAATCAAGGTTATATCTAGACTCTGTGGTGCGACGTTGAGTGTTAGCAATGGCGCTGTAATCAACTTGCTTGGTATTACCAGAACGAAGATTTGCATCTAAAGATATCTTACTGGACCAGTAGTTAGCTTCGGTCTGCTCACCGGCAATGATGGTCATGATCTTAGTGCGATCAAACTCATCGTTACCGATAAATGTTTTGTCGTCTTTAACTAATAATTTACCTGTTTTGGTGCTTAAGTCGGTAAAACCAACACTGACGATGCCAGTACTTTGCAGTACTTTGCAGTACTTTGATGTCTTCCCAGTCGATATATAAGGTGTCCAACTCATCACTTTTAAACTCAAGTTTGTCATCATAAAGGTTTTTAATTTCGCCTTTTAATAGTTCAAATGAAGTTAACTGAATCCAGTCATATGAGGCATCAGCCGGAGGGTAGAGCTGAGCTGGAACAATCTGTTGAGCCGCTGGTTTCATGGGCGTGGTTGCAGATGCGCTGGATACAAAAAGTAAAGGTGAACAGACTGCTAAGATGCCAGAAACGATACTGGCCTTGTTGAATCGACTTTGCAAAAGCCTTCTCCTGAAGTCAAATGACCCATATTTAAAAGGACGAAAACTTTACAGATATTTGTCCTCTCTAACAATTGAATATCAAATTTTTGGGTGGTTATGGGATCTACAACACCTTTTCAATCCAAGGTATGACAAACTCTGCGATGTCATTTTGGGCGAATGCATTAGGGTGAATACCATCTCTTTGCATATATTCTGGTTTGGTCGCTATCTCTGTCATAAAAAATGGCATCAGGGTAATTTGATGTTCGACAGCTAGATCGGCATAGACTTGATTAAACATTTTTGCATATCGAGGGCCGTAATTTGGTGGCACCATGATCTCAGAAAGGAGAACCTGACTCCCTTGAGACTTAGCTAAAGTAATTATTTTTGTAAGATTTTCTTTCAGTTGTTGGGGTGTAAAACCTCTCAATCCATCATTTCCTCCTAGCTCGACTAAAATGAGTTCAGGCTGGACAGAGTCAAGCAGGGCGGGGAGTCTACGTAATCCTCCGGCTGTCGTTTCACCACTCACTGAGCCATTAATTATCTCATGTTGTGGCATTTTTCCCTGCATTAAATGTACCCAACCTCGTTCTTCGTCGACACCATAACTTGCACTTAGGCTATCACCTAGGATTAATATAGGTGCAGCGTTCAGTTGTGAACACGTTAGAATGGCCGCAAAGCCCATTAGGGTAAGCGAACGTTTAAGCACCAGGCGAGAGAAGGGTTTTATGTCAGAAATTAATGCAATCACAGTAAAGGGTCTCATAAAGTCAGTGGCCACCCAAGAGGGAGAGCTTACTATCCTCAACGGCATTAATATGGAAGTCAAGCGGGGAGAGAGTGTTGCGATTTTGGGGCCATCAGGCTCAGGCAAGTCCACGTTACTCGGTTTATTGGCAGCGCTAGATTCGCCAACTGCCGGCGAAATAGTGCTCGACGGTGAAACACTACAACATATGGATGAGGAGGGCAAGGCTGCACTGAGAAAGAGAAAAGTGAGTTTTATTTTCCAATCATTTATGTTGGTCGACACCTTAAATGCACTTGAAAACGTCATGTTACCTGCCGAGCTTGCAGGGATAGACAAGGCCAAAGAGAAAGCCGAGGCGATGTTAACGAGGGTGGGGTTAAGTCATCGACTGACTCATTTCCCTAATCAACTCTCAGGCGGGGAGCAGCAAAGGGTGGCAATTGCTCGAGCATTTATTTGTGAGCCTAAGGTATTGTTTGCCGATGAACCTACCGGTAATTTGGATGCAGCCAACAGCCAGAAAGTGGCCGATATGTTGTTTGAGCTTAATCATGAATGTGATACTACCTTAGTGCTTGTGACCCATGACTTAGTGTTAGCCAAACGATGTGAACGTCAGTTGCTGATGGACAGTGGCGAGCTGACCGAAAAGAGGGACCAGCCTGAGCGAGAGAGCATTGAGCCCCCCGTTAGCCTGCATAGTGTGGAGGCTGGGTGATGGAAGTACAGTTAGCTTGGCGGCTATTTAAGCGAGAGCTTTTACAAGGACAATTATTACTGATCGTGTTGGCGATAACACTGGCGGTGTTATCTGTCACTGGGTTAGCACGAGTAAGTGAACGATTACAGATTGCGATTAACGGGCAAGCATCTAAATTTATCGCTGCTGATAGAATTATTAACTCGCCAGTGAAAATTGATGAGTCGATTTTGACTAAGGCTTCCGAGTTGGGCTTAAGTCATGTATCGAGTATGCAGTTTAACTCTATGGTATTTGCTGATGATAAGTTTCAATTGGTTACCGTGCGGGCAGTCGAAGAGGGATACCCTCTTAAAGGTAAGATAGAGCTTAATGAGAAAGACGGAGTTAGCCACTCAGGGCTGCCTAAAGCTGGGTATTTATGGTTTGAAACCCGTTTAGGTGGATTATTAGGGTATCCCCAAGAGCTTGAGCTTGGAAATCGACAGTTTAGGCTAAGCGCCGAAATAGCCCGTTTGCCAGATGCGGGTTTTAACCCTTTTGCATCTTCCCCTGTTGTTTTGATGCGGATGGAAGATGTGGCCAGTACCGGTGTTATTCAGCCCGGCAGTCGAGTGACCTATTTGGCGCAATTTACCGGTGATGAAACGCAGTTAACTGAGTTTGAAACCTATGCTAAGCCACTGCTTAATAGCTCTCAGCGCTGGGTCGATGTGCAGTCTGGTGATTCACCGATTGCCGATGCTGTTAAGCGTGCTGAACGTTTTTTGCTATTGGCCAGTCTGCTTGGGATCGCACTCGCCTGTGCTGCGATTGGTATTGCTGCTCAGCGTTACTGTCAACGTCACTATGACGTGGTGGCGATGTTAAAGACGTTTGGCGCCTCTGCTAAACAGATCCGTACATTATTCGGTGTTCACCTACTGTTAGTGACTTTTTTTGGCGTGATATTAGGTTTGATAGGGGGCTTTGCGCTGGATGCGGGCATTACGGCTTTTTTACCGGACGAAATAGCTGCTTACTCACCGCCCATGATGAGACCTATATTGTTGGGTCTTGCAACGGGTTTTATCAGCGCCTTTATGTTTTCAGCTTATCCTCTGATGCGGCTGCTCTCCATTCCCCCTTTACGGGTGTTACAGCGTCAACTTGAAGGTCTGCAGCTTGGTATGTGGCTGCATCTGTTACTCAGTCTTTCTGCTATGGCTCTTTTGGGCTATCTTTATTCCAAAAGCCTACCGTTAACCTTGACTGTGGTTGCTGGCGTTTTGTTACTCGGTCTGTTGCTAAGTGTGTTGGGCTTTTTAATGATCCGCGCAGGGCACAGTGTCGGCATGAAGACCACCAATCCACTGCAGCTGGCTTTGGCTGGTCTGAGACGACGAGCTAAACAGAATGCGATTCAGTTAGTGGGTTTTAGCAGCGCTTTAGTGCTATTACTGACGATTCTTGCTTTGCGACAAGATCTGCTCAGTGAGTGGCAAAATCAGTTACCTGAAAATGCGCCTAATTACTTCTTGGTTAATATCGCACCGGATGAGTCGGAACCATTGGCTGAGTTTCTGGCACAAAATACCGTTAAAACAACGGATATCTATCCGGTTATTCGAGGTCGTCTGACTGAAATCAATGGTGAGCCCTTAATATCTGGCGAACAGGCTGATGAAGGTGTCGAAGGGCGACGTGGGATCTCACGTGAGTTAAACCTCACTTGGCGCGATGCATTACCGGAAAACAACGAGTTGATAGAAGGTGCGTTTAATATCAACGATGATGATGTTTCCGTTGAGTCGGGCGTTGCAAAGCGCTTAGACATTAAGCTGGGAGACTCGCTCACTTATGTCATCGATAACATAAGTTTAACGGTGAATGTAGGTAGTATACGTGAGGTGCACTGGGAGACGCTACAACCTAACTTTTTTATGGTTTTTACTCGGCATTCGCTCGCTTCGTTTGCACATACTTCTATGGCCAGTTTTTATTTGGACGAAGGTAATTCAGAGGTGGTGTTACAGATCATAAAGCAGTTTCCGACGGTATCAATTATAGATGTGGGCAATATGATTAAGCAGCTACGCCAGATAATTGATCAGGTATCACTGTCGCTAACTTTAGTGTTGGTGCTGGTAGTGCTGGCGAGTAGTTTAGTGATGGTAGCTCAGACGGAAGCGGGGATGGCGACAAGACAAAGAGAGCTGGCGGTATTAAGGACCTTCGGCGCTTCAGGTTGGTTACTCAGAATGGCGACCGGTCTTGAGTTTGCGTTACTGGGCGCCATCTCAGGGCTGTTAGCCGTGATAGTGGCCGAGTTTACCCTCTACTTGCTAAAAACTCAGGTGTTTGAGCTTAATGTGTATATGCATTGGGAGTGGTGGGGCATAGCCCCTGTGTGTGGTGCGCTTATTGTCGCGCTATTGGGTGTGTGGCGTTGCCGACAGTTATTGAGTAAATCGTGTAGCGAACTGCTGAAAGCCCCAGTTTAAGAGGTAAAGTTAACCACTTTTAAGTAAACGAAAGAGTAAACGAAAGAGTAAATAAACCAAAAGAGCGATATCAAGACGATACCGCTCTTTTGTATTTAAGGACATTTAACTCTCAAGTACATCAGCAAGAGCATAATTTAATTGGGGGTGTTTAAAGGTAAACCCTGCGTCGAGAGACCGTGTTGGTATGACATACTGGCCTTGTGTTAACAGTTGCGCCATCTCTCCTAACAAGGTGTTGAGAATGAACCCCGGCATAGGAAGGATAGTAGGCCGCGATAGCGCATAGCCCAAGGCTTTGGAAAACTCGTGGTTGCTGACCGGATGTGGCGCCGTGGCATTAAAAATCCCAGAGCAGGTTTCATGGTTTATTAGGAAAGTGATCAAATCGACTAAATCTTGTTGATGTATCCAGCTCATTCCTTGTTTACCTGAGGCGATAGTTCCACCAAGACCGAGCTTAAATGCGGGTAACATTTTAGGCAATGCACCACCAGATAATCCCAGTACCAGACCAATACGGATAATGCAGACACGGGTTTGTTCAGATGCGGCGCTTAGGGCAATCTCTTCCCACTTCTGGCATACTATTTGTGGGAAAGGCAGGTTATCGTTGGCCTTTTTTTGAGGTACCAACAGGCTTTCATCGACACGCTGCTCCTCTCTATCTCCATAGATACCGATAGCCGATGCGCTAATGAAGACTGAGGGAGGTATTTGACTTAGTTGAGTGAGTTCGGATAAACGGGTTGTTAGTTCCCAACGACTATTGCAGATCTTCTCTTTTTGAGTATCACTCCAGCGCTTATTTGCGATAGGTTCACCAGCTAAATTGATAACAACATCAAACTCATCAAGATTTGACATTTCGTCTAAGTTGGCTCTGTATTGATGTTGAACTCCTAGTTTTTCTCTGGCTATAGCCGGGTGACGTGAAAGTATACAGAGCTGGTGCTCGCTTTCTAATGCCCTGACAACTTGATGTCCAATGAATCCGCTGCCTCCGGTGATTAATATTTTCATAGCATAGCATCTCATCAAGTTAAAGATTGATATACTTTCAGGATAGCAAAAAGGATCGTTTTGAACTATGTTCGTTCGCGATATCTAACATTTGTCTTGTAAGGTGTTCAAGTAAGAAAAATCGGTTATGCTCAACTAATGCAACGGTTTGTTTTGGTTCATGGCTGCCGATAATTCACAGCAGCCACCTAACTCATCCAACTAGGTAACGAAATTAATCGTTATTCTTATGATAGCTAAGCTGCATTGAGACCGAATCTGCAAATCTGAGCGCATGAGGCTTATCAATTTCCACTTGTGCAAAGTCGACCCAGTCATGTTCGCTGGCGATATCTAGCACTTGTCCTGTAAGGTGTTCAAGTAAGAAAAATCGGTTATGCTCAACTAATGCAATGATTTTTTTAGTTATCGTGCGATAATTCAATGCGTCATCCATATTGTCGCTATTGCGTGCTTTCTTAGCACAATAGTGAATCTCTGCATTGATTAAGACATCTTGTTTATTCTGAGTTTCATCATCCTTAATGCCGATGAATGTACGTAGACGTAGATTTTTAATACGAATTACCGCGATTTCTGGTTTCATAATTATTACTAGCTCTATGTTGAAGTTGCTACTAAGCCTATCAATGTATTAGTTAATCAAGAAGGGTTTTATTTAAATGCCAAGAATTGATACTCAATCGGTTGCCTATAAAGGTTTTGCCATTATGGCTTTTATCGTGATTATTTTAGCTGGTATTAAAGCGGCTAGTCCTATCGTGGTTCCCTTTGTATTGTCCGCTTTTATTGCTGTGATCTGTAATCCTGTGATTGTTGGGCTCACTAAGTTGCGCGTTCCAAGGGCGTTAGCCATATTATTGATGATGATATTTATCGTGATGATGGGACTATGGCTTGCCCAAGTGGTGGGCAGTTCAATCAACGAGTTTTCCAGCCAACTCCCCCTATATCGAGATCAGCTGGTCGAGCAGTTTGGCTGGATTATCGGTAAACTGCGTACGTTCAATATCATCATTACCAAAGAGCAGATGCTGGCCTATTTCGATCCTGGCGTGGCATTGTCTATGACGACCAATATGCTGACTGGAGTAGGTAGTGTAATGGCTAATCTATTTTTGATCATTTTGACCGTTGTATTTATGTTATTTGAGTCTCAAACCATGCCGAAGAAATTGCATTTCGCTCTGGATGATCCAGATATGAGAATGCAGCAGATCGATAAGTTTTTACAGTCAGTTAATCAGTATATGGTGATTAAAACGTTAGTCAGCTTAGCGACGGGGGTGATAGTAGGTATAGGACTTGCGATTATAGGCGTCGATTACGCGTTGCTATGGGGTGTGGTGGCATTCCTGTTTAACTATATTCCTAACATCGGTTCAATTATTGCCGCGATTCCATCTGTATTACTCGCTTTTATTCAGCTTGGCCCAGCAGCGGCAGGTGCGACGGGTTTACTTTATTTAGCCACTAATATGGTGATGGGTAATGTGATTGAGCCTAAATACATGGGCAGAGGTTTAGGGCTTTCAACACTCGTAGTGTTTTTGTCCTTGATCTTTTGGGGCTGGTTATTAGGCTCTGTCGGTATGCTGTTATCAGTGCCATTGACCATGATTGTTAAAATAGCATTAGAGTCGAGTAAAGGTGGCAGTTGGTTGGCTATTTTGTTAGCTGACGATGTGGATGAACTAAAACCTGAGTCTAAGCTAGTGTCCGCATCAGATTCTAAAGCGGAAGTGGCACAGACTGAAGATGTAAAATCTTCAGGAATAGCTAAGTAAGTCAAATGTTTTTAGTCATAGTAAAAGTTAAAAGTGAATTTAATGCAGTTATTTTTTGATGAGTTGAATAAGGTTACTTTAAGCGAAGAAGTTAATCGGCTTTTTCATGGTCGTGGTGGGGTTTACCCTGGTATGGAGCATCTGTGTGTCGATTGGTTTCCTCCTGTACTGTTATTGACTAGCTTTAAGCCGTTAGTGGAAGATGAGCTTGCATTAGCAACACAGAGATTATCTCAGTTGTGGTGTGAACAGCGCAGTGCGAATGAAACGATGAATCTCGTTTATCAGTATCGCAGTGGTGGTCAAACTCATACAGAACTGGTGTCTGGAGAGGTTCCAGAACAGCACACTGTAAGTGAGAATGGTGCCGAGTTCCATGTACACCTTCTTAGAGGCCAAAACCATGGGCTGTTTTTAGACATGAAGAACGGCAGACAGTGGGTGAGGGAGCATGCGGAGGATAAGAAGGTTTTAAATCTTTTTGCCTATACTTGTGCTTTTTCGGTTGCGGCATTGCAGGGCGGGGCAGATAGTGTTGTCAATATTGATATGAGCAAGGGCGCCTTGTCTATCGGTAAACAGAATCACCTACTCAATGGTTTTGGCGCAGTAGCGCGTTTTTTTGGTCACGATATTTTTAAATCTTGGGGTAAGCTGACTAAACTTGGGCCTTACGAGATGATCATTGCCGATCCACCAAGTAATCAAAAAGGAAGCTTCGTTGCGACGAAGGATTACTCTCGGTTATTAAAGCGTTTACCCGAGCTCTTAACGCCCGGTGGCGAGGTGCTTTTATGCCTTAATGCACCTGAGTTGGGGATTGAGTTCTTGATGAATCAAGTGGAGGAGTACAGTGCTAGTTTGGAGTTTGTCGAACAGTTAGAAAACCCTCCAGTGTTTACAGATGTTGACGCGAATAAGGCGTTAAAAGTATTGCGCTATAGACGACTGTAGTCATTTCCGCCTATGGCCAGTCTGAGCTCTAGGCGGAACATTTATTTTGGATAATATAAGGTAAGAGTTAAATTTCCTTTAATATCCTAAACGCTCGTGTAATATCGATTGACCATGTGATTCGATAATTATCGCTATCTTGGATCTATCGACGTTTTGCAGTGATGAGATCTCAAAGAAAAGTTTGTCCTGAACATCATAGGGCATTTTCATCATATCCATGAACATATGTATGTTCAAAGAATCACCTTCATCGAATAGATCGACCAATTTCCCTGCTTCAAATTCAACCAGCGCATTCATAATTGCTACCTCTTAATGACCACAACGCTATTTATAGATATCCTTTATTGATAGCAGTTGACAAGTCAGAGTCTAGATTTTTTGGCTTTAACACTAGGCTGCTTATCACTAAAGACTATTAAAAACTGAAAGTCTTTCATGTTTAAGTACATTTTTTAGATCTGTTTTAGCTGTTTTTGTAGTTTTTAGCGTGGAAACTAACACAATACTGAAAGTATTCTGTAACTGCGTGTCTGCGACTGGTATAATTTAGCAAGAAGTAGATTGAACATCAGCTTCTTCCTCTATTGGCAGAATGTCATCCAAGTAATGACATGCCACAGACCCTACAAACAGTAATTCGGAGTTGTTATGGAAGTTCAAGAATATGAAAGCGCATATTACCAAGTACAAGATGAAGTGATTGAGTCTTTACCGGTAGAGATGGATGAAGAAGCGTTTTTGGATTAAAGAACAATCTGCTAGTTAATCCAATGACAGCCAGTCAAAAAATAGCAACCAATAGGTTGCTATTTTTTGTGCATTTTTATCTTTCAGGTAAGATCTCTGCAATCTCCCATTTAATACCATTTTTGTGAAGTCTAAGGGTGCGATCATCAATCCAAGGACTTCCTCCTTTGAGCCCATGCATCTTGACGATAACAGTAACGTCTTCGGCTGATTTTCTGAAAAAGTCGATATCGATCTCTTCTATCTCAAGTGTCACCTCTGTCATAGAAAGATTAAGCATGTGTCGTTGAACTGATGCGGCGATATGATAATGCGAAATGACCTCTTTCATCGGGTCGCTAACATAGAGCTGCGCTTTTTGAATGTCTTTATCCACATATATTGCGGTGAAGAAACCTAATGAAACATCTTCAGGTGAACGGGTCGAGCCTTTATCTGAAGTCGCCGGCTCACAGCCTGAAAGACAAAGTAAACATAATATAGTTATTATTCTCATATACTTGATACAAAGGGAATTTGAATTAAGTATCGCTATTTAACGGGAGGTTGGCAAGCTATTGGGATAACACTGCTAATCTAGAAATTTTTAATACTTGACCCTGAGCGTTAAATCAGTCATATCTAAAAAGATAAGTTTTAACGGTTATCCACAAAATCTGTGGACAAGTATGTTGAAGACTAGATACATAACTTTTAACTTGTTGTTTTTTAATTATTTATTTCACTGGTTAAAAAGTGACGCATTCCGATTTTTATAGATTTCATTCAGTTTATATACAGTAACGTGTTCTTTTTGTGCATAAAAAAGCCTGTCATTGACAGGCTTTTTTATTTATTTCATACGAAAGTACTAACTGTTATTTAGCTTGTTCCGCTTGCGCAGCTTGGATTGCTGTTAGGGCGATGGTGTAAACGATATCGTCAACTAGCGCACCACGAGACAGATCGTTAACAGGCTTACGCATACCTTGAAGCATTGGACCAATACTGATTAGGTCTGCACTTCTCTGCACGGCTTTGTATGTTGTATTACCAGTATTTAGGTCTGGGAATACGAACACTGTCGCTTGACCTGCTACTGGGCTGTTTGGTGCTTTAGATAGCGCAACGTTAGGCATCACAGCTGCATCATACTGTAGTGGACCGTCGATGATGAGATCAGGACGCTTCTCTTTAGCAATTCGAGTCGCTTCACGTACCTTATCAACATCTGAACCGGTACCAGAACTACCGGTTGAGTAACTTATCATAGCAACGCGAGGCTCAATGCCAAATGCTGCGGCAGAATCAGCTGATTGGATGGCGATATCAGCAAGTTGCTCGGCGTTTGGATCTGGATTAATCGCACAGTCACCATAAACAAGTACTTGATCTGGCATCAACATAAAGAAGATTGAAGAGACTAAGCTTGAACCTGGTGCAGTCTTGATCAACTGAAGTGGCGGACGAATCGTGTTGGCTGTGGTATTTACCGCGCCAGAAACAATACCGTCGACTTCGTTTTGCGCCAACATCATGGTACCTAATACCATGTTGTCACCGAGTTGCTCACGAGCCACAACTTCAGTCAGACCTTTATGGCGACGAAGATCAAGCATTGGTTCAATGTAACGCTCACGTGCTGTGTCTGGGTCTATAATTTCAACACCATCACCGAGAATGACACCTTGCAGAGCGGCAATACGTTGGATCTCTTCTGGGTTACCCAGAAGTATACACTTAGCAATGCCGCGTTCAGCACAGATACTTGCAGCTTCAATAGTACGTGTGTCATAACCTTCAGGTAGAACAACCGTTTTACGTGCAGCGCGTGCAAGTTCAGTCAGTTTATATCTAAATGCTGGTGGAGACAGTCTGTGCTCCCGAGGAGAGTTTTTCGTTGCGCTTTGAATCCAGTTTTGATCAATATGACTTGCAACGTACTCTTGAACTTCTTCAATACGCACAGCGTCATCAACCGGCACTTCATGATCGAAACGTTGGATGTTAAGTGATGTCTGCCAAGTATTGGTGTCAATCAAGAATACTGGAAGGCCAGTTTCGAAAGCTTGCTCACACAATTCCATGATCTGTGGCTCTGGTTCATAACCACCAGTAAGCAGTAGTGCACCTATTTTTACACCGTTCATGGCCGCAAGACAGGCTGATACGATAACATCAGATCGATCACCAGAGGTGACTAATAGTGAGTCAGTCTTAATGTGAGTGACCATGTTTGGAAGACTACGAGCACAGAATGTCACTTTACGCAGACGACGAGCATTCATCTCACCGGCATTGATGATTTTTGCACTAAGGTGCTTAGCAAGATCTGATGCACGTGGTGCAATAAGATCTAAGTTGTAAGGTACGCTGCCTAGTATACGAAGTGAGCTCTTACCTGGAAGTTGGAACATACTAGCCGGATCTGGACGCTGAACATCTGTATGATCAAAGACTTCAGATAGATCTGGACGTGCACGACCTTCGTTATCAACTGGCGCACCAATTTTGTTGATCATCGCGCCAATAATACGTTTGTTATTAATGCCACCCCATGAATTGTGGGCGATTTCTAGGCGATTCATCAGTGCTGTAGCACTTTCATTACCTGGTGTGGCAACAAAGATAATATCTGCATCGAGCGATTTTGCGATGGCATAGTTGATATCACTTGAAAACGGGTGGTTTCTAGTTTGAACTAAGCCTTCAACGACAAGAGTTTCAGTATCGTCAGTACATTCAGTGACACGAGCAATAATCTGCTCCATTAAGACATCTGTCTTATCACCACGAATGAGTCCTTCAGCATGTTCCATATCAAATGGTTCAAGGGGATTAACGGTAGGCGACTTACTTAAAATCGTCGTTGAGCGCTCAGGACCACTATCATTTGGACGCTGTTGAGCGATAGGCTTGAAAAAACGAACCTTAACACCGTGGTGTTCAAAAGCTCGAACGAGTCCTAAACTGATAGAAGTGAGACCGACACCTGTGCCGATGGGTACGAGCATAATATTGCGAGACATAAAAACCTCTGTTTGAAGCTTAGACTGGCGTAGTAATACTACACCGAACTGTATGGTGCAACTCAATAAAAGTATGAGTTTTGGCCTGAAACTAAAAAAAAGATTTCAGGCCAATGTATTATTTCAGTAGGCGCATCGCATCTTCTGCAATAACCCACTCTTCGTTAGTCGGAATAACCATAGCGATAGGACCGTTATCTGTGGTGATTTGACCTTGCTTACCAAAACGGGCAGCCTTGTTACGCTCGTCATCAACTTCAAAGTTGAAGATCTCAAGTAAGTTAAGCACCTTAGCGCGGATTAGATCAGAATTTTCACCGATACCACCGGTAAATACCAGTGCATCTAAACGTCCTAACGGTACAGTGTAAGATGCGATGTACTTAGCTAAACGGTAGCAGAAAATCTCTAGTGCAAGTGTGGCACCTTTATGACCTTCACTGTAAGCCTCTTCGATGCCGCGGCAATCGTTAGTTAATTCAGAAATACCTAAAAGACCACTTTGCTTGTTCATCAGGTTATTAACTTCATCTAAGGTGTAACCTAGGCGACTCACTAAGTGATGAATGATTGATGGGTCGATATCACCACAACGAGTACCCATAACCAAACCTTCGAGAGGTGTCATGCCCATTGAAGTATCGACACTCTTACCGCCTTTAATAGCCGTTACAGAAGCGCCATTGCCTAAGTGAGCACAGATGATGTTGTTATCTTCGATGTTCTTACCCATTGCTTTAGCCGCTTCACGGCTAATGAATAGGTGGCTAGTACCGTGCATGCCATAGCGACGGATACTATTTTCGCGGTATAACTTGTAAGGAAGCGCGTAGATGAACGCTTTCTCAGGCATTGTCTGGTGGAAAGCGGTATCGAAAACGGCAACTTGTGGCAGTTCAGGGAATGAAGCCTGAGCTGCACGAATACCGATCAAGTGAGCAGGGTTGTGGAGTGGAGCAAGCGCAGCACAATCTTCAATACCTTGGATAACGCTCTCATCGATGATAACCGACTGAGTGAATTTCTCACCACCGTGAACAACTCGGTGTCCAATTGCATGAATTTGTGATGCAATTTCAGGATGAGCACCAAGAATATTATTAACAATATACTCAACAGCTTCACGGTGTGAGGTGAATGCACCTAGGCTAGCTTCTTGCTTAACGCCATTGACTTTCCACTTAATCTTAGCGTCTTCTAGACCAAAACATTCTGCTAGACCTGAGATCTGGTCATCACCTGTAAGGGCGTCGATAATCGCAAATTTTAATGACGAGCTACCGCAGTTAAGTACCAATACCAGTTTATTTGACATCTTTAAAACCTTTTACAATGTAGTGAACATTTGTCACTGAACAATAATGACTTCGTTGGTAAAAATCATCGAAGCCGCTAGAAGCGCTCTGAGATCAGAGCAGGGAACTGCTAATAATGCGGCTACAATGCCTTGGGGCTCTATTGCAGCTTGTGCTATTGTAAAAGCAGTATCCCATTCAATCGGTGTAACACTTGAGCTTTCAAGCTTTCAAAACCCTAGGGCAAGGTCGTCAATATATGAAGACGTGGCCTATGGTCAGACAACTTAGTTTTTATTTCCCTGAGTATCGCGTGATTCGCGCCACTCAGATTGCGCTACCTGTAATGCCCTTCTTGGCACTACTGGTTGCAGCGAGTCAGTTATATATTCATGGTTGGGAATTTCTTCCACAAGCCATCACATTAGCGCTGTTTTTTATTAGCTTACCTATTCAAGGTTTGCTGTGGCTAGGCTGGCGCTCTCGTCATCCATTACCGTTAACTCTACTTGGGTGGTGCGATAAATTGACCACTAAAATGATCGCCATGGGGATCAGTTGTCGTCCATTAGGACCTAAAGCTTGCTACTTCGATATGGCGCTTATTCTTAAAGCGGCATTCGAACGTTTAGACGAGCAATATTGGGAAGAACTTTAACCGGTATTGTCGGTCAATTATTAATATTGCTACATCTTGAAACTCTTAGTAGATGGCGTTTAATCCCGCTTCTACAAAGACCTTCTTGATCTGTTCCATTGTTTCACCCGATGGAGGAGAGATGTCATTGAGTTGATACTTTTCTCCCATCGCTTCCCACTTATGCTTGCCCAACTCGTGATAGGGAAGTAACTCAACCTTTTCGACATTGGTCATCGGTTTAAGAAAATCGGCCAGTTTCTTGGCTGAGGCTATATCGTCAGTGAACCCACCAACCACAACATAACGTATCCAGGTTTTTTGCTGGCGTTTATGTAAAAGCTCAGCAAACTGCAACGTGCGATAATTACTGACTTGAGTGAGGTCAATATGGCGCTGATCATCAATATGTTTAATGTCTAGTAGTACCAGATCGGTATTATCGAGTAGTTCATCAATGATTGGGGTGTATTTTCTGACGAAACCATTGGTGTCTAGGCAAGTGTGAATACCCTCTTTTTTACAAGCTTCAAAAAGAGCTGAAACGAATTCCGCTTGTAATATGGCTTCACCACCACTGGCAGTTACACCACCACCGCTGGATTCAAGAAAAGGGCGGTAGCTGATAATTTGAGACATGAGTTCTTCGACCTGCACATCCGTGCCGCCGTGTAGATCCCAAGTATCGCGATTGTGACAGTACTGACAACGCATTAAACAGCCTTGCATAAAGGCGATAAACCTTATGCCTGGACCGTCAACGGTACCAAAGGATTCCAGTGAGTGGATCCGACCAGTTACTGCCATTGTGACTCCATATCTATAGTTGCAATTGTTAATGTTGTAGCTTTCATAACAATGCCACAATCTTAAGTTTTAAATAAATATACCCAAGCGACCTTAAAATGCTGAACCCTACATTTCGAGGTGGTTTGGGTATCGGCTGTACTATTGTCAGTACAGCCTAGTTATAGCTCGTTACTACCTCAATATCTGTGAAAGATATCTGGTATTACATACCTTTAGTGAAGGTACGAGTGATAACGTCTTGCTGCTGTTCTGGTGTCAGAGCATTGAAGCGAACAGCATAACCAGAAACTCGGATTGTAAGCTGAGGATACTTCTCAGGGTTAACAATCGCATCTTCAAGCATTTCACGGTTCATCACGTTCACGTTCAGGTGCTGACCACCTTCACGGCTGTCGCTATGAGCAAAGTAACCGTCCATAAGCGCGGCTAAGTTAGTGCGACGACCATCTTCATCTTTACCTAACGCGTTTGGCACGATAGAGAAGGTATAAGAGATACCGTCTTGAGCGTGTGCAAACGGAAGTTTAGCAACAGAAGTTAGTGATGCAACAGCGCCTTTCTCGTCACGACCATGCATAGGGTTTGCACCCGGAGCAAACGGAGCACCAGATGGACGACCATCAGGCGTAGTCCCCGTTTTCTTACCGTACACAACGTTAGAAGTGATGGTTAAGATTGACTGAGTAGGGATCGCGTTACGATACATCTTCATCTTACGGATCTTAGCCATAAAACGCTCTACAAGCTCAGTCGCTAGATCATCAACACGTGCATCGTTGTTACCGAACTTAGGATAGTCACCTTCGATTTCGAAATCGACAGCGATACCGTTTTCGTCACGGATTGGCTTAACTTTGGCAAACTTAATTGCAGAAAGAGAATCAGCAGCGATAGAAAGACCCGCGATACCACATGCCATAGTACGACGAACGTCACGGTCATGAAGTGCCATAAGGGCAGATTCATAAGAGTACTTATCGTGCATGAAGTGGATAGCGTTTAGTGCAGTCACATATTGTGTTGCTAACCAATCCATCATGGTGTCTAGGCGACCTAGCACATCATCAAAGTCTAAATACTCAGAAGTGATAGCATCGAACTTAGGACCAATTTGAGTCTTAAGTTTTTCATCAACACCACCGTTGATAGCATAAAGCATTGTTTTAGCTAAGTTAGCGCGAGCTCCGAAGAACTGCATGTGCTTACCTACAACCATAGGGCTTACACAACAAGCGATAGCATAGTCATCTGAATTAAAGTCAGGACGCATTAGATCATCGTTTTCGTACTGAATTGAACTGGTGTCGATAGACACTTTTGCACAGTACTTTTTGAAATCTAATGGTAATTTTTCAGACCATAAAACAGTGATGTTTGGCTCTGGACTTGGACCCATGTTGTACAAGGTGTGCAAGAAACGGAAGCTAGACTTAGTCACCAAAGTAC
This sequence comes from Shewanella sp. MTB7, assembly GCF_027571385.1. Lineage (NCBI taxonomy): Bacteria > Pseudomonadati > Pseudomonadota > Gammaproteobacteria > Alteromonadales > Shewanellaceae > Shewanella > Shewanella sp. MTB7. Next base: position 2,505,216 of record NZ_CP085636.1, read on the forward strand.
GACCATCAACACCCATACCACCGATAGACTCTGTCGCCCAAATTGGGTCGCCAGAGAATAGCTCATCGTATTCAGGAGTACGTAGGAAACGAACCATACGTAGCTTCATCACGAAATGGTCAACCATCTCTTGAGCTTGTTGCTCAGTGATAACGCCATTTTTAAGATCACGTTCGATGAAAATATCAAGGAAACTTGAAGTACGACCAAGAGACATCGCCGCGCCGTTTTGACTTTTAACTGCAGCTAGGTAGCCGAAGTAAGTCCACTGAATCGCTTCTTGTGCATTGGTAGCAGGTAGCGAGATGTCGAAGCCATAGCTTGCAGCCATTTTCTTCATCTGACCTAGTGCACGGTGCTGTTCAGCAATCTCTTCACGAAGCTGCATAGTGTAAGACAAGTCTTCACCTGTTTCAAAATCTGCTTGAAGTGAACCAAACTGAGCAAACTTGTCAGCCATCAAATAATCGATACCGTAAAGTGCGATACGACGGTAATCACCAATGATACGACCACGACCGTAAGCATCAGGTAAACCAGTCAAAATACCTGATTTACGACAACCCATGATTTCAGGTGTGTAGATATCGAAAACACCTTGGTTGTGAGTCTTACGCAGCTCAGAGTAAACGTATTTAACGTCAGCATTTAACTCACGGTCATAGGCTTTACAAGAACTTTCAACCATACGAATGCCGCCATTTGGCAACATTGCACGCTTAAGTGGCGCTTCAGTCTGTAGGCCAACAATAGTTTCAAGCTCTTGCTCGATATAGCCAGCAGCGTGTGAAGTGATGGTAGATACAACTTCAGTATCAAAATCAACAGGTGCGTGAGTCGCGTTTTCCTGTTTGATGCCTACCATTACCTTGTCCCAAAGCTTTGTAGTAGCAGAAGTTGCTTCAGCTAGGAAAGATTCATTACCTTCATAAGGCGTGTAGTTAGCTTGGATAAAGTCACGAACGTTGACTTCAGTTTTCCATTCGCCAGAAGCAAAACCTTCCCACGCGTTAGCAAACTTTTCAGTTTTTTCGGTCATCGTACAAATACCTTTTAGTTGAGATACATGTTATTGGTTATCGATGTTGGCTTTGAAAGCGAGAGTAATCGATATCTCAATAGCTAAGTCTTAAAAAGCTTCCTCTCGATAATATGTGGTGGAGGAAACTGGTTTCCGAGTATTTTAATTCTCGGAGTGATTTGTTGTTTTGATACCGATATGAGAAAGAATCCGTTTACGATGAATATCGATTATCAGTAAATTGGTAAGACCAATTTACCATTAGTATATTAACACAAGCAAACATAGGCTGCATCTTAATACATTTTGTTTTGGTCTATAAATTCAAAAACTGTTATCCATGCATCAGTTTTTAGCTAAAATAATGTTTGCACCTAACACTAATGTCAGTTCCTAGAATGATTGTGAGTACATTATGTTGCGCTTATTGAATGTTCATGTAAGTCCAAGTAACAATCACGATGGGTGAGTTTGTCACTTGCATAACTAAAGAATTATCTCTCTATGCAATTTATTTTTCGTCATCACTAACACTGATATTAAGTGTTATGTGCTAAATAAAATAAGCACCAGATAAATGCTGAGGTGAATTCAAGACAGATTGAATCCTGCATTTCCAAGTAGCTTGGGTATAGATAACGAGAAGTGAAATGCACCTCTCGTTATCAGTCTTCTCTTTTATAAGAGTGCTGGAATGCCAGTGATCATCCCGACTGCAAGCATGGCTGCTAAACAGATCACAAACGCGAGGCCTGGGATAATAACGCGATCAGCGAGTGACAATGATTTTGCACGTTCTTTATCACCGATAAGTCCGTTGTTGTCCAAAAACATCGTTAATGCCCATGCCAATACTGGATTTGCAACAAAAGAGGCGAATATACAAATACCTGCAGCCTGACTGTTCTGAGTATTTTTCACCATCTGCATTCCCGCCTCGAGTAGAGGTAAAAATACGCCTACAAGTAACGCGATTGACATGACTGGTTGCCAGACTGCGATATCCATAGGATAGCCAATGATAGCCACTACGATACATAAGATACCCAGTAAAATGGCACCTGCAGGGATCGGACGTTTTGCCGTTGCAGCAGGGATCATGTAAGTCCCCCAAGATGAAGTGATATTACCACCACCAACAGCAGTACCTACGATTTGGCGCAGTGAACAAGTCGTCATGGTGTCATCAACATCCATCAAGACTTTTTCTGCACCTTTAGGGTAGTTAAGTTCTTGGAATATACGGTGTCCCAAAAAGTCTGGTGACCACATGGCCACAGCCAAGATAGCAAAAGGCAAAGAAGCAATGAAATGCTGCAGATTAGGTAAGCCTAACTGCCAGCCTTGCTCAGTAGAGCCCCACCAATAAACAGGGTTAAGATTTGGAATGCCAGGTTCGGTGACAAACTGTAGATCCAGCCCTGCACCTAGCACGAATGCCATCGCTACCGCGGCAATAGAGCAAAGTGGGATAGCTAACCAACGTTTCCCCACCTTTGCCAGGATCGCATATAAAATCACATTGGCAAGTAAGATGAAAAACGCAACATAACCTAAGCTGTAACCGAGATCATGCTTAGCCTGTAAATTACCTGCCCATTCAAATAGTGAACTTATCTGACCCTCTGCACCCATAAAGCCAAGGAAGACCAGTAAACCGCCAGCAACACCGCTACTGGTAAGGTTCACTAACCGTGACCCACCTTTTACATAGCTTAATATAAGACCAAACACCCCCAGTAAAATAGCAAGCGCAAGTGGATGTGCACCCGCCAGCGCAATTGCACCGATAAGTGGGATCATTGGACCGTGATTACCGGCCAAGTTCGCTTTAGGATTGAAAAATCCTGAGCTAATAATACAAAATAGTAGTGCTGGAATAAGCATCTCTACACGGACAACTTGAGTCGCAAATTCTGCGCCCAGATTAACATGTTCCCATTTCTCGCTTAGGCCCGCAGCCCATGCTGCCATTACCGCTGAGTACATCACGGTAATACCGATAGTACCTGCAATCGCCGGGACAAGATCTTCCCATTCAAAGCGGAAATCTCTCCCTGGTAGGTTAAGTCCCCAGCGCTTAGGCTTCATGATTTTCAATTCATTGTCTAAGTACTCTTCACGAGTGGCAAACTCAGACGCAGGACGATGAAGCTCTTGATAAGATTTAGTGGAGTCTTCGCTCTGTTGGTTTTTCACAGTTTCTGACATATTTTCTCATTCTCCGAGAAGAACATAGTGATTCATCTAATTCGATGACAACTTAAGTGATCTATGAGTGTTAGCTTGAGTATTACGAGCCTCTTTGGCTGCACTATTCATTGAGTCAACTAGCCAGCATAATATGATAAAGAATCAAAAATCGATTCTGTCAGCGATGCTGTTGTTTTCTCTAACAATCTTTATTTAATTGGTAAGACCAATTTACCTTATGAATTTTAACACAGGCAAAGATGATCTTCATCAAGTATCAATATTCTTGAATAGGGTGTTTGAGCTATTTGAGATCTACTTAACAACTAATGCAGGGATTGCTAAATAAAGAGGGTGTTGGTGTATATATTTCTATGCTCAACATCACGCATTCAATCAATGTGCGATGCCTGTCACTGATTTAGCTTGTTGTTGTTGAGTGTTGGTTTTTTATGTTTTATTTGACGCTGATCGCTAAATCGAGATTGCTAAGCGAGATGACTATCACGTTTGCGCGGTGTGAGTTCGTTGGTTGTTAGCCTCTAGCTCAATATCACTAATTTACTTTTGGCACTGGCCTTATTATCAATGTTTATGATATCAGGCTGAATGTCGGCGGTTTAACAGTAAATAAGTGTATGAGTTTTTTATTTATTAGAATCGTTTGAGTTTTTTCTAGCTTGCAGTTAAATGTGAATGGTTATAAATCCTTACTTAACAATGTGTTCGGTTGCAAAGTGTTAAGGTTTGAAATTTTACATTTTGAAACACTCACCTCAAGGTATCAAGTTCATTGATACTCACCATCATAATTATCAAATTTTATTATTTTATATTTCTGGCTATCTTATCAATACAAAATAACAAGCTGAGGATATAGATAAGTATGTATATCAAACACAATAGATTACGACGTCTTAATCTGGAGACGATAAATGACGTCCAATAATGAGGTTAGTGAATTAATGCTAACTAATATTCTTCATAAAACAATGGAAACGTCAAAACCAGTGCAAGCCAGCTTATATGAACAAGCTGAGTTTTATGGTCAGTCAAAAGTCATAAAATCTGCTTGGCAATCTTTTGGTTTAGCTGCTTTTGCCGGTGCATTTATCGCCTTGGCTTTTGTCTTCTTTATTACCGTAACAACTGGTAACGAAGGTGGTTCCTGGGGGTTAGTCCGACTTGTAGGAGGCTTAGCCTTTAGTTTAGGTTTAATGTTAGTGGTGATATGTGGCGGAGAGCTCTTTACCAGTACCGTACTTAGCAGTGTAGCTTGGGCGCAAAAGTTAGTGACAACGCGAGATCTCATCAAATGCTGGTGCCGAGTTTATATAGGGAACTTATTAGGCGCTATGATTATGTTGACATTAATCATATCAGCTCGTATGCATGAACTTGATGGCGGATTGTGGGGGCTTAATGCGCTACAGATAGCACAACATAAGCTTCATCATGGTTGGCTACAGGCTTTTGTCCTTGGTGTACTTTGCAATATGTTGGTGTGCTTAGGTGTGTGGATGACGTTTGCCAGTCGAGATGCATTAACCAAAGCGATACTACTCATGCTTCCTGTTGCTATGTTTGTCAGTAGTGGTTTTGAGCACAGCATTGCTAATCTGTTTATGGTGCCTTTAGGAATTGCTATTTCTCAATTTGCACAACCTGAATTTTTTACCTCATTGGGTATAGACTCTGCACAGTTCGCCGATCTGACCTTAAGCAATTTTATATTCAACAACCTTATTCCTGTGACCTTAGGCAACATTGTCGGTGGTGGTGTATTTGTAGGTTTAGGTTATTGGCTTATCGAAAAATCAGGAAAAACTGTTGAACTCTCTCTAGTCCATAGTGTTTCACCATTAGAAAGTGTTACCCCAATACACCCATTACCTACTTCTGGAGTTTCTCATAAAATGCCTAAAACAATTCAAAAATTATGTGTCCAAGACCTAATGGACACTAACCCGTTGACAGTCTCTTCTGATCTGTCGGTGTATGCTGGTTTGGCCATACTTACCGATAATGATTGCAGAAGTGCTCCTGTACTGGATGAGAAAAAACGCTTACTTGGTTTCATTTCACAACAAGATTTACTGCGTAGCTTATGGTCAGAAGAGTTTGCCAGAGGTATATCTTACAAAGTGGCAGACTTGATGCAAAAAGAGGTGATGACCCTATCGCCGCAAGATTCGGTGGCTGAATTGATTGAGTTAATGGTGGTTGACCGTAGTAAGCTCTTTCCTGTGAATGAGTATGGGATATTAACGGGCAATACTTTCACCAGTTATGAAGAGAGATTACGTTGTGCTTCAGCCGATAAACCTAGCATGTTCCCTGTCTTGGATAAGGGGTTATTGTGCGGCGTTATCACCCGTGAGGTGATTGCTAAAAAGATATGCGATATCTATAAGGTATAGCAGAGTAAATTGAATCAGAGACGGTGCTAATATGGCACCGCTTTTGTGTCTATTTATTCTTTATTTTGTTGTTCTAAAAAACCTTCAAATTCAACTTCATACAACTTAAATAATACCAATGTCACCGCAAATACTATGGGGCCATAAATTAAACCAATTAAGCCAAATAGTTGTAACCCACCGAGCAAGGAGAAAAAGAGTAACAATGTACTCATGCCTGTGTTGCCTTGCATAAGCCAGGGCCTGAGAAAGTTATCAATCGAGCCGACTACCACGACTCCCCAAACAACCAAGAATGTGCCCCATTGCCAGTCTCCTGTTAAGAACAAGTAAATAGAAGCTGGAAGCCAAATCATGGCGGTTCCAACGAAGGGAATAAAGGAAGCAAATGCCATCATGCTACCCCAAAATAAGCCAGGGAATCCGGCCAACGCCATGGCAATGCCACCGAGCACTCCTTGGGCTAAAGCCGTAAGAAATGAACCTAATACTGCTGATTTAGCGACTGTTCCTATTTCATTTAAGATGAGATCTTCTTGTGAACGTGTTAACGGAATGATGTGTCGTATATTGTCGATAATTTTGTCTTGATCTCGCAAAAAGAAAAATAACACAAACAGCATTAATGAAAAATCTAGAATTGTATCGGCTAAATCACCCACTAAACCCGTACTGGCACCTATCAAGGTACTGCTTAGTGCGGTGGCTGTCGATGCCGCTCGTTGTACAAAATCATCGGGCTTAATGGTGTCAAATGGCAGCCATTTATTTAATAAACTAATACCGCTATGGATCCATGGATGAGCAAAAAAGGCTTTTGCGCCTCCTTCTGTTAGCCATTGGTAGGCATTGCTCATAAAATTGATGCCTTGATCCATAATGGCTGCTGTCACCAATAATAATGGAATTAATACCATCACTGTGACCAATGTACATGAACATGCAGAGGCCATATTAGGACTGGCTGGCATCCGCTGTAGAACTCGAGCATGAATAGGCAGAAACAACAAGGAGACGATAAAGCCCAATATAATTGACCCTAAATAGGGTGCAATAAGTAAATAACAGGCATAAACGGCGATGACTAAGGCGACCATCAACACTAGGTGGCGAGGTTTTAGGTTAAGGCTGTTCATCAAAAAGCTCCAGAACAAATGGCAGGTAAATCATTTTGGAAGAGAATTAAATCATGGTCATCTACTCTCTACAAGTTAATTCAGGCTTATTGATGCTTATTATCAGATAAACAAAGGGTTGAAGGAACAGGACAGCTGAGAATTTTTCCTGTCATTGTTGGCCCGAATACTTTTCTGCAAGATATTCAGCATAAGGCTACACATACAAAATTGCAGAGTTAAATTGAAACTCTGCAACTAGATAAGCTGATCAAATACTGATTTAGTCCAATGGAGTTAATCCGAGCAGAGGTTTCAAACTTGTGATCTTAGAAAGCACAAATACTATCTCTTTATTTGCCTACTGCGGCTTAATCGTCTTGCTTCTGTGATGATACAGTCACGCAGTGGGTTTTCACCTGAGTCAGCACGCCAGATGAATGAGAGGTGGCGTTGCATATTAAGCTGTGGTGTTTGTAGGATAACTAATTCACCCTTCGCGACCTCATTCTCAACATCAAGAAAAGGTAAGCTGCTGATATATTGTCCATTTTTAACCAGGGACTTTAATACCGATACTTGCTCATATTCCTTCCATACATTGAGTTTTTCGATAACACCGTGAATGGCCCCTTCGAAAATCCTTCTGGTTCCAGCCCCTTGTTCCCGTAACACCCATTTTGCTTGTTCGAGTTGCGATAAACTGGTCATTTCACATTTAGCATAGGGGTGGTGAGGCGAAGAGAAGACCACCAGATGATCATCAATCCATCTTTCCTGATGTAATCGAGTATCGTCGTTTCGGCCTTCAATGATGCCAAGATCAAACTCATAGTTGAGCAAGCCATCGATAACATTTTCGGTATTCTCAACCATCAGATCGATCCTTAGCTCAGGAAAATCAGTATCAAGCCTGCTGATGAGTTCTGGAATTAAATGCTCTGCTGCGGTTTGGCTTGAACATAATCGAAATTTACCACTGATAAGGTGTTGTTCATGAAGACCTAATTCAATATGTTGCGCATCTTGGAGTAGACGTCTTGCTTTAGGGCGAAGCCAGTTTCCCCAATGGCTTAATGTTAACCTGTTACCTTGGCGGATAAAGAGTGGTCGCCCGAGCAAATTTTCTAGCTGACCCAGTGACATACTGACTGCCGATTGTGTCATAGATAATTTTCTTGCGGCAGCACTGACGCTTTCTAGACTGGCAACTGCATCAAAAACGGTGATCTGCTTGAGTGAATACTTCATCGACTACTTGTGGCTTCCCTATATGAAAATAATAACAATTGAAACTATCAATATAATTGATAGCTGTGTGTTTTTGATTTTAATGTGTGTATATGAGCATAACAAGCAGAGTTGATGTTGGCGTAACAGAAGTTAGAGGGGACTCACCCTTTTTAGGTAGATATAACAATTTTTTAGTTTGCTTTACGTTTTTTGAGTCAGAAATATTTATAAGTTACTTTTTTTAGACAGAAATAAAAAGAGCGCGTACTGCTCGCGCTCTAATGTCATTTAAAACATCAATACTCAATAATGAGTAAGGTTAAACATCCCATTTGGTGTACTTAGCTTTGGCTCTTTGTAACTTGTCATAGGCAACAAGTAGGCTTTGGTGCTTCTTAAAGCTGAGTATTTGCTTCACTGATTTAAGATCATAGCCTTGCGCTTCATTTAACACGTGCAGTTTTGCTTCGTTATAGTCGACTTCGGTAAACATGCGCTTGAGTTTAGTTTCATACTGCTCAAGATCTTTACCGTCTAGCTCAATATTAATGATGGCCATCATTGCATGGTAGAAACGCAGACGTTTCTGTTGAGCAGGACTGATCCCACCGGCATTAAAGTCGGTGGTCCATTGCGCCCATTCGTAGGCAGATTCAAGGTCATTAAGGGCTAAATTGAGCAGACATTTAAACTCACCCATTCTAAGAGTTGCCCAAGGTGTGTTGGCATCGACGCCCAAACCTAATAGCTGATCCAATGGCTGGAACTCATCGAGATCAAGTTGATCGACTGTGTCTAAAATCGTCTGTGTCAGCTCAACATCGCTGCTGTCGTTTAACCATTGCTGGATCATGGCGCGCAATGCCATACCTCGGTTATTATTGACCCAAGTTAGTTCATAAACTGGGTAAATTTCCGAGTAACCAGGAACAAGCACACGACAAGCATAAGTGCCGAGGTGAGCGTAATCTGCAATGTAAACTTCGGCGCCGAGTTTATGGAATTGACCTAAAAGCTGAGCGTACTCCTCTTCGGTTGTGCCAGTGAAGTTCCAGTCCACAAATGGGAAGTCAGCATTTTCTTTAAACATATCCCACGAGATAAGCCCTGAAGAGTCGATAAAGTGAGTTTCAAGATTGGTATGTTCTGCTACTTCGTCATTATCAAATGATGGGCTAGGGAATATGTCGAGATCTTTCAGGCTACGGCCCTGAAGAAGTTCTGTAACGGTACGCTCTAAGGCGATTTCAAACCTTGGATGTGCCCCGAAAGAAGCGAAACATCCACCATTTTCTGGATTGAAAAGTGTGACACAGATAACCGGGAAATCTCCCCCTAATGACGCGTCAAAGCAGGTGATCGGGAACCCCTGTTTTTCGAGCTCATCGATCGCCGCAACGACTTTCGGGAAACGATTCACGACGTCGGCTGGAATTTCTGGCAGAGATATCGCTTCGGCAATGATGCGGTTCTTAATGTAACGCTCGAAACATTCAGAAAGAGCTTGTGTACGAGCTTCTGTCTGGCTGTTACCCGCGGCCATGCCGTTGCTGACAAACATGTTACCAACGATGTTCATCGGAATATAGGTTAGCTGACTGTCAGATTGACGTGTAAAAGGTAAGCTACATACGCCGCGCTCTGGATTACCAGACTGAATATCAACGAGACCTTCTAGGGTCACTTCGCCTTCAGGATCGTAGTGATCCCATAAAGCTTGGTTCATTAGTCCTTCTGGACGTGTGTTGTCAGAAATTGGGAACCATTTTTCGTTAGGGTAATGAACAAAGTCACTGTTGGCCACTTTGTCACCTAAATGGAAATCGGCAAAGAAGTAATTACAGGCTAAACGCTCGAAGTATTCACCCAGTGCGCTTGCTAGTGCAGCATCACGACTCGCGCCTTTACCATTGGTAAAGCAGGCTGGGCAGTTACGGTCACGGATGTGCACAGACCAAACATAAGGTACTGGATTCAGCCATGAGGCTTCCTCTATATCAAAGCCCAGATCAACGAGTCTTTGTTGCATGGTGGCGATGGATACTTCGAGTGCTTCGTCTTTACCTGGAATGTAGGTGTGATTCATTACTGCCTCTATAACAAATGGGGAAAACTGATCATTTTTGTGACACCAAGGTGTTAAAAAATGTGATTACTGAGATCAAGTCCGCAATTGTATAGATAAGGTGGCCAAAGTGGAAATTTGAGCCGTGTGTTTCGAAGAATTTAATGGCATTTTTTTGATATTAACGATAACTATCGGTGATTTGCTTCTCAACTGAACACAAAGATGGGGAAAGTGCTTATCAGCTGGGGTTAATTACGAGGATTAGCTCTAGCCTGTGCACTGAGTTTAGGTATAAAATCCGCTATCTGATTTTACTTCCCACATTACTTTTATGTCCTCACTGTCTAAAACTGCACTTATGCTGACCTTAAGTTACTTTATCTTATGGTGTGCAGGGCCTCTATTTATCGACAAGACTTGGGTTTGGCAAGGGGTACCAGTTTGGTTTTGGTTCTCCTGCATTTTGGCGCCATTGGTATTAATCCTATCTCTTGTCATTTTTGTGGGAAGGGGGCATGACTAACTTAATTCCTGTGCTTATCTATTTAATGCTCAGCCTTGTCATCACCCGCTGGTGGAGCCGTCGCACATCAGATACAGATTCTCTTCATCAAGATAAAGCCAAGCGATTTTTTATTGGAGGTTCATTTCTCAATGGCCCCATGTTGGCGTTGACTCTAGTTGCGACTTATACCAGCGCTAGTTCTTTTATTGGAGGACCTGGTGCGGCTTATAAAATGGGACTTGGCTGGGTATGGTTAGCCCTTATACAAGTGCCTGTTGCCGTATTAGCCTTAGGCGTTTTAGGTCCGAAATTTTTAGCATTGCGCGAAAAACAGCACGCGACCTTAATCGAGTGGCTCGACAGTCGGTTTCAACATCCTTGGTTGAGTCGATTGGCCATGGTGAGTTTAGTCATGGGTTTTATTGCCATGATAGCGGTACAGTTTATTGGTGGTGCCCGCTTATTTTCAGGAGTGAGCGGGATCAGCTACGAGATAGGTTTAGGACTATTTGTAGTCACCGTTCTAGCCTATACCTTGACCGGTGGCTTTAGGGCGGTTGTCTTGACCGACGTCTTACAGGGAGTGGTAATGTTGGCGGGTTTAATCCTGCTGTTTGGCGCGATTTTATCTCAGGGAACCTTGCCCGAACTGATGGCAAAGGTGAATGACTACTCTCCCGAGATGCTCAGCCCTCATGGGGTTAATGAGTACCTCGGCTGGCCAATGATTTTGTCGTTTTGGATACTCATCTGTTTTGGTACCATGGGCTTACCCCATACTTTAGTGCGCTTGCTTGCGGTTAAAGATACTCATTCTCTTAAACGTGGCATGATATGGGGGACTATAATTTGTTTTTTGATGACCTTGATACCGCATCTGTGTGGTGTTTTAGGCCGTGCGCTTTATCCTGACTTGAGTGTCCCCGATGAGATTATGCCGACACTTATTGTTGGCCTATTTAATCCATTTTGGGCGGGGGTTTTACTCGCAGCGCCTATCGCAGCAGTGATGTCGTCGGTTGACTCAATGTTACTTCAATCGGCGGTAAGCCTTGTCCGTGATGGGATAGTGAAGAAATACCCAAGTTTAAATTCGTTGCAACAGGTCAAACTGACCCGGATGAGTATGTTGTTGATCACGGCTGTAGCCACTTATTGGGCTATTAAGCCTCCCCTGATGATTGTTTGGATCAATTTGGCTGCATTTGGTGCTCTACAGGCGGTATTTTTATGGCCTATTATCGCGGGCGTTTTTTGGAAGAATATTAATGGTAATAGTGCGTTTCTTGCGATGGCGTCAGGGTTATTTAGTTACCTTGCTTTGCAGTTGAACGCACCATTGGTTTGGCAAATTCATCCTATCGCACCGGCCTTAGCCTTGTCTTTGTTTGTGATGCTTGTAGCTCACGTGATTAGTGCTCGGACAGAGTCAAAAGCGTTTGAAGGTTAAGGGGTAAATGCCGTGGAACTCATTGACTCTGCATCTGTTATATTTTGTGCTGTTGATTAATGAGTTTCATTTTTGTTTAACTCGTTCATGGTTAGGGTTAACTTCATGGATGCTAATCTGTAAACTTCAATATAATTAGTTTATATTTGCTGCCATATAATAATTAGAATGGCCCAAGCATGAACACGCAAACCTCTTTATCTCAAGATGCACCACCAAATCCCTCATCGGAAACACCTACAACTCAGTCCAAAACCTGGCAGATGCCAGATACTTTAGTCCTCATCTTTTTTGTCGCAGTCGCGGCCGCGCTACTCACCTATATTGTGCCAACGGGGTCATTTCAAACTCAAGAGGTTAACTACCTTGTTGATGGTATAGAGAAAAGCCGCAGTGTGATCGATCCTAATTCGTTTAGTTATGATCTTGACGATAACGGTGAGCCCCAATTGGCTCCAGTAGGTTTGTTCGAAGGCAATGGCGGCGCTGGTTTTTTTAACTTCGCATTTGAAGGATTAGTCTCAGGTTCTAAATGGGGCAGCGCCATTGGTGTCATCATGTTTATGTTGGTGATTGGAGGCTCATTTGGTGTGGTGATGGCAACGGGCACCATAGATAACGGCATATTAAAGCTGATTGACAGAACGCGAGGAAATGAATCGCTGTTTATCCCCGTTATCTTTGTGCTATTTTCACTCGGTGGTGCGGTATTTGGTATGGGGGAGGAGGCTATTGCCTTTGCAATTATCATCTGCCCATTAATGATACGGCTCGGCTATGACGGGATCACCACAGTTATGGTGACCTATGTGGCGACTCAGATCGGGTTTGCCAGCTCTTGGATGAATCCTTTTAGTGTTGCTATAGCCCAAGGCATTGCCGATATTCCGGTACTGTCTGGTGCTGGTGTGCGTGTGGTACTTTGGTTGGGATTTACCCTCATGGGGCTTATTTTTACCCTAAGATACGCTAATAAGGTCAAACTTAGGCCTGAGTACTCCTTTAGTTATCACAGTGATGCTTACTTTAGAGAAAACCAGAGCAAAGCGAGCTTGGATAGCCGCTTTAATCTTGGCGATATTCTCGTGTTAACGACTATTATCGCAACCATCATTTGGGTTATCTGGGGCGTAGTGACTCAAGCTTGGTTTATCCCTGAAATTGCTAGTCAATTTTTTACCATGGGGATTGTGATCGGTACCATAGGTGTCATCTTTAAACTTAATGCTATGACAGTAAACGACATCGCGATTAGTTTTAAGCAAGGGGCTGCTAACATGTTAGAGCCCTGTATTTTAGTCGGATGTGCATCAGGTATTCTTATCTTGTTAGGCAGCGGTGGACCAAGTGAGCCTAGCGTCTTGAACTCAATTCTTAACAGTGCAGGGAACTTCATTGGCCAGCTACCGAATGCACTTTCGGCTTGGTTTATGTTGGTTTTCCAAACAATATTTAATTTCTTTGTGACGTCAGGATCGGGACAAGCTGCGTTGACCATGCCATTAATGGCACCTCTTGCCGATATTGTTGGTGTCACTAGACAAGTTGCGGTATTGGCATTCCAGTTAGGGGATGGATTTTCTAATGTATTGGTGCCAACATCGGCTTCGTTAATGGCAACATTAGGTGTGTGTCGCGTGGACTGGGGAGACTGGCTCAGGTTTATCTGGCGATTTATGTTGGTATTATTTGTTGTGTCGAGCCTTGTAGTGGTTGGTGCTCACTATATGGGATTTAGCTAGCCAATTAATCAATTAGCAAGTTAATTTAAAATAGAAATGCCAGTAGCTCATTGTTACTGACATTTCTAGATGAGGAATTTATTTACGCGTTAATAGCTCTTGGCTTGTAGTGTGAGAGATAACGATAAGTCACATAAATCACCACTGCAGTTGATATAAATAATTCCCCTTGTGCTGCATAAACAATTGAATCTGTAAATGAACTCTCACCGTAGGATTGACTAAGCCAATGGGCTGCTTTAAACAATGCTGTTGCACCTATTACCATAGGAAAAGTAAAGGCCGCATACCCTGGTGAAAATGGAAGTCTTAGTAAGTGAAAGAAAGCTAAGTAGATAACACTGGTCATCAATACCGCAATACTGAGTAATAACGCCACAATAATGAGCGAAGGCTGGCTACTCACGGTTAAATATCCTGCCAAAGATAAACTAGCCGGTGCGGCCATAATTGCTATTGTTGGTTTTGCTGCGTCAGGGATAGGCGCACAAAATATCAAACGATATAACATCACAGGCAGCATGATGAGATAACAGATCATACCGAAATTAAGTGTTGCATTTGCTAACCATTGGTATTGTTCGCCTGGAAAACTCACTGCAGCCACTATGATACCAATGGGCGGGACAAACCAGCTTGGTACCATGTGTTCAAGCTTGAAATCTATTGCTCTAAAGTAAGCAAACATGGCTAAGAACACAATATGAATAGCAATAGCCGTAAGCCATAAAATGAGTCCTTCAGTGGGAAAGTAATGTCCCAGTGCATTAGAGACCACCATTAATCCCATGGCGAAAGTTGGAATAACGCTACCAACAACAGGATGTGACAGCTCCTGCTTTAAAATAGTAGGATGAAACACAAACTTAATCACTAATGAAGCTAACATAAGTGCTGCGATCACCGCGCATATGCTTTGAGCACGTCCATCAATACTAGATGACATGTTTTCCCATGCCCAGCCTAAACTAGCAATGGCGAGTGCGAGTCCTGCCATAGGGCTTGGTAATTGAGATGCGTGATGTGAGATTTTTTTGAATGAAGATTTCATCTCTATTCTCCTAGTAAATAGTCTATGACTAAATAATAAAAGAGTATGGTAAGTAAGAATATTTGAGTTTAGTTAACCATAGATTAAGTTTAATTTAATCTATGGTTATGGTTTGATTAAATCTTGCTGGTCTTAGGCTACTGGTTTACGTTTACATCGGAGTAAGGTGTGGCCTAAGCCTATCTCATCAATATCTTCATCCACATAGAGACCCGCTTGAGATATAAGAGATAACATCTCTTTTGAGTGGTACATGCGGCTGTCACCATTTGCCATGGCGGTAAAATAAATAGAGGTGGCATTAACGCAATATGCGCCTGCTTCAAAGGGTTGTCTGTCCCAGTAGGTTTCTAAGATACAGAGTTCACTGTTGGCTGTCATGCTTTGAGCTGTGCGAGTTAAAATACTTAAAATTTGATCTTTTGAGAAGCAATCGAGAAATTGGCTCATCCAATAGAGATCGCCGTTTTGACAGAAATCCTGCGACGCGTCTAGCAGATCACATTGAAAGCCAGCGACTCTGTCGGCTACGCCTTTCTCTTTGGCATTGGCGAGGGCGACATTAAGCTGACCGGGCAAGTCCATAATGGTGATATTGACACTTGGATCATAAGCAGTGCAAGCAAGTGCCCACTTGCCTGTATTACCACCTACGTCGACGATATGCTTTGGCTTGGCCTGAAAAATAAGTGGCAGCAGTTGGCCAAATGCATGATCTGAATAGTAATGATCAAATTCAAACCAACTTTGCTTTACCTGAGCAGGCAACTCACTCAAGGTTGGGTAGATGGTGTCCCAATCCCCAAAGATCCTAAGTCCCTTTGGTTTACCCTCAAGCAAAGAGGATTCAAGCTCAAACATGCCTTGGTAACAAACATCATGAACAAAGTTAAGGTTGACCTTAGCCATATCATCTACAACGAGAAAGTGACCGATTTTATCGAGCAGATATTTATCTTCATTTTGCCAGAGTAAGCCCATACTAAGACCCATATCGATAAGAACACTAATGGCATACTCTGATAATCCGGTTTTTTCTTTTATGTCGGCGAGGGAGCAACCTTGCTCTGCAGAAGTCTCAATTTGCGCTAAGATGCCAAATTTAAGTAAACAACGGGCGACTTGAAAACTGATGGGAGCAAATGCGATTTTTTGTGCTTCAAACTTAGCGTTAAATGCGCTTATTTTCTTTGGGGATTGATAAAAAGCCATAGATATTCCGGGTGTTATTTCTCATTATGGAGGGACAGTATCATGATCATGCTTAATAAAAGTATGAATTATTCAAAGGGACCCCATATTTTTAACTATGGGGTCTGAACACTTGTAAAATGCTAATGGACTGTGTGCCTGATGACCTCGGCAAAGAGTGCAGGGAAGGTACCTAATCCCATAACGACGGCGATAATAAACCAGAGACTAGCCTGTTCTCCCGTGGTTGATGTCTGGCGTTTTTCTGCTTGGTTTATTGATGACAACATCACCATAATTATCCTGAGATAGAAAAATAGCCCAACTACGCTGGCGATGACCAAAAAGGGTAGCGGCCACAGAATTTGATGAGAAATGGTTGCGGTCACCAGATAAAACTTCCCCATAAAACCAACAGTCAGCGGGATCCCCGCCAGTGAAAGCATCAAAATGCTCAGGCTTGCAGCATGCAGTGGTCGGATCCAAAAGAGCCCGCTTAACTGTTCAAGGGTGGTTTTTCCCTCCAATTGCATCAAAACAGAGAAGGTGCCGGTTAATGTAATGAGATAAGCACACAAATAGAAAACAAGTGCTTCGAGTGGAAATTTTGCATTTTCAAGCAGGTCAGCATTGTGATTAAACAGCAGCAGTAAAATCAACAGATATCCGAAATGTGAGATTGATGAAAATGCCATTATGCGAAGAATATTGTTCTGCAATAGAGCGAGTAAGTTCCCTATGAGCATCGAAGTCACAGCCACTAAACCGATGATCTCGAGGATAATTTGATTATGTTGCCAGCCACCTAAGTTAAACATCTTCCAAAGCACAACAAATGAAGCCAGTTTAGAGACGGTTGATAATAGGGCGGTTGAAGCAAGAGGGGCGCCTTGGAAAATATCAGCAACCCATAGGTGGCATGGCACCATAGAGAGTTTGAAAAAGAGTCCGATAAGAATAAAGATAATACCGGTGGTGGTTAATAAAGGCATAGAGTCAGCAGAGCTGACTTCAGTTGTAATATGTTCAAATGTAAGACTGCCTGTTTGCAGATAGATGATGGCGATCCCCATGAGTAAAAAGGCTGAGGCAACGGCTGATAGAACTAAATATTTTATTCCAGCCTCTTGGCCTACGGGTTTATCTTGTGAGTAAGCGATTAATCCGACAAAGGATAGGCTCATTAGCTCTAAGGTTAAAAAGAAACTGGCAAAATGCTCGCTGACTATCATCCCTAGTGCGCCTAAGCTAGTAAGTAGAAAGAGTAAGTAAAACTCCTCCTTGTGTCCCGTTTGTTTCTCAAGCCAAGCATACATTTGTAACCAGAGAAAGATGAGGATGCTCAGCAGTAATAAACTGAGTAGGCCGCTAACAGGAGAAAATACAAAAAGTTCGTCTGACGAATTTGGTTCATTTAAGAGTAAGCATTGACTAAAACAAGCGCCGATTAGTCCTAGCCCAGTAATGATAAATGCTAAGTTGTGGGACCGTTTAAGAGCGATCGCCAACAACAAGACCAATATGGCGACAGAGATGATCATTGCTGGGAGATAATGAAGGCTCATAGCTGCACCTCTAATAGTTGGATCTCTGGTTGGAGTGGAGCTTGAAATGGTGTTTGAAAGAGTAAGGCTATCTCCATTAATGAACCATTAACTAAGTTAAAAATAGGCTGAGGGTGAAGTCCCATTAGTATCAGAGCTAAACACATCAACATTAAGGTGATTTTCTCTTTGGTATTCAGATCTGTGATGACCTGCTTAGGGGGATGTGCCGTTTGACTATCAAGTTTGTTTGAGTTTTCTGTTTCAGTCTTTATGTTTTCATCCGAGTTTACGCTCACGCCAAAGAAACTTTTTTGGATCATGCGTAGGGAATAAACTGCGGCTAATATCAGCCCTGACGTTGCCACTAAAGCAAACATTGGCGCTTGTTTAAAGGTGCCGATAAGCACCAATAACTCAGCGATAAAATTTCCAAGTCCAGGCATGCCTAAAGAGGCGACACCAAAAAACAATCCCATGGCTGATAGCTTAGGCAAGGTGTTCCAGAGTCCTCTTACTTGATTAAGATCTCGAGTGTGAAATTTATGTTGGATTAACCCCACCAACATAAAAAGGGCCGCCGTGCTGATCCCGTGTGCCAACATCTGCATGACAGCACCTTGTAGGGCATAAAAGTTAAGACTAAAACAACCTAAAAGCACAAAGCCCATATGACTCACACTTGAATAAGCCACCAGTCGTTTAAGATCCGTTTGTGAAAAAGCCATCATGGCGCCATAGATGATACTCACTCCGGCAAGTCCCATCATCAGAGGCGACCAAAATTGACTGGCATCGGGGAACAAAGGTAATACAAATCTGAGTAATCCATAACCACCGGTTTTGAGCAATACCGCAGCCAGTATGATACTGGCAGGTGTTGGTGCTTGTGTGTGCGCATCGGGCAACCAGCTATGGAAGGGGAAAGCGGGGAGTTTGACAATAAAAGCAATAATGAATCCCAGACAGATCCACTTGGCAAATTCAGATTCAATGGGTGATTGAACCAATATTTGATAATCAAAGCTAAGAATTTGAGTTTGCTGATAATGTATAACGGCCAGAGCGATAATACTTAAGAGCATCAATAAGCCACCAGTTTGGGTAAAAAGGAAGAATTTTAAGGCGGCGTAGCGACGGTTTTCATTGCCCCATATAGCAATAAGAAAATACATGGGCACTAACATAACTTCCCAAAAGACGAAGAAAAGCAGCAGATCCATGGCTAAAAACACACCAATAATGCCTGCTAATGTCCACAGATAATTACCATAAAAGAAACCTGTGTGTTGGCTTATTTCGTTCCACGCTGAGGACAAGCCCACTAATCCCATTAAGAGCGTTAATAGGATCAACACGAAGCTGAGCCCATCCATGGCAAGGTGGGCACTGATATTGAGTCTGGGGATCCAAGCAAGTGTCTCATCGACAAGCCAGAGATTGGATGCATCTATATTGGTGCCGAACTTAAGCGAAGTTAGAAAGGCTAATGACAGGAGTAAACACAGACAGGTTACCCATTTGGGCGCATCTTGATGTACTCGCTGACTCCAACATGCGATAACGCCACCAATAAGCGGCAGTAAGATCAAAGTAAATAGCATCATTGTATTAACCCCCAAACGATGGCTAACACGCAAAATATCACCAGACTTGCACTATAGTATCTAAGTTGCCCGGTTTGAAAACGATTGAGCTGTCTGTAGAGTAATGAACTGAACGTTTCAAGCTGACGATAGGCCAGATCGATAATATCCCTTCGATTATATTCAGTGACGAATTTAAACGGTTTGATAAATATAAAATAGTACAGTCTATCGAAATCCCAACCAGATAATAAAAAACTATGTAACTCTTGCCTAAAGCTGGATGAGGATTGGCTGGGTGGAGAGCTTGGTGTAAATACGCCCTTAATAAACAGAAACCAGGCTAAGATAACAGTGAATATAGGTAAGAGGATTGGCAACCAATGCTGAAATAAACTAAGAGTATGTTCCTGTGATACCGATAGAACGACAGTAGAAAAGTGGGTAAATACACCTTGAGGTTGTA
Organism: Shewanella sp. MTB7; assembly: GCF_027571385.1. NCBI lineage: Bacteria > Pseudomonadati > Pseudomonadota > Gammaproteobacteria > Alteromonadales > Shewanellaceae > Shewanella > Shewanella sp. MTB7. The sequence continues at coordinate 2,524,801 of NZ_CP085636.1, forward strand.
TACCGCCTACAAGTGACAATAGCATTAAGATAATAAGTACGCTTGCCATAATTGTTGGCGTGTTATGAGTACTTGGTTGGTTTAGTTTGCCAAAAAAGATGATAAAAAATAGTTTGGCACTGTAAAGGGCGGTAAAAAATGCGCCAATGATACCGCCCCACCAAAGTAAAGGCTGATGAGCAAGCAGTGTTTGTTCAAGAATAAGTTCTTTACTGAAAAAGCCAGACGTCATGGGAAGTGATGCTAATGCAGCGCAGCCGATACCGAATGAGAGGGCCAACAGTGGCTGAGATTTTCTTAATCCTCCCATTTTAAAAATATTTTGCTCATGATGCATACAATAAATAAGTGCTCCGGCGCTAAGAAATAACAGTGCCTTAAAGAAAGCATGGGTCATCAGATGAAATACAGCAGCAGAGGCAGAGCCAACGCCAAGGGCTAGAAACATATAGCCTAATTGGCTAATGGTAGAGTAGGCGAGTATTCGTTTCAGATCAGACTGAGCCAGCGCTGAGCTCGCCCCTAAAATCAAGGTGATAACGCCGATAATGGCGATAAGATGTAATACATCGGGAGCGAGTTGGAACAGTTCCATATTTCTTGCTATCAGGTAGATTCCTGCGGTGACCATAGTAGCTGCATGGATCAAGGCACTCACGGGAGTCGGACCTGCCATGGCATCGGGAAGCCAGGATTGCAGAGGCACCTGTGCCGATTTACCTGCAGCGCCAGCAAATAGAAGTAAACAGCATAAGCTGATAATACTCGTTGTTGAATCCCTAGTCGAAAGCCCTACAGTTTGCAGTAGTTGCTGTGATTGTTGCTGTATCTGCTGGATATTTAAGGTGTCGAATTGGTAGAAGAGCAAAATAATGCCGATAAGCATGGCGGTATCACCGATACGCGTGATGATAAATGCCTTATTAGCGGCTTGACTGTTTTTCTGTTCACGATACCAAAAACCGATCAGTAAATAACTGCATAAACCCACGCCTTCCCACCCTAAGTAGAGCAAGATCAGATTATCGGCGAGGACCAGAAATAACATGGCCGAGACAAAGAGATTAAGGTAGGCGAAAAAACGACACACATCGGCATCATCTTTCATGTAGCTGGCCGAGTAGAGGTGGATCAGCGCACCAACACAGGTAATAATCGTGACCATAATTAAAGATAAAGGGTCGAGATACAGGTTAAAATCTAAGGACAAGTTATCTATAGTAAACCATTGTCCAAGCGATACCTGAAGTATAAATTGAGTCTGATCCCAAAATTGAATGTTTAGAGTCAATGCCAATAATGCTGCTAGACTTACTGAGCCTACGGCGATGATTTGGGTTATAACAAGTTTAGGCTGCCAGAAGATCAGTAGGCAGGCGCTAATCAAGGGAAAAAGAGGAATTAAGCCAAGCAATATCTTCATATTAGCCCCGCAACTTAGTCAGTGTATCAACATCGAGATTCTGTTGCTGCCTGTAAATTTGCATGACCAAAGCAAGGCCTACGGCGACTTCTGATGCAGCTAAAGTCAGAACCAGCAGGTACATGATCTGACCATCGTTATTGCCATGCAAGTTGGATGCTGCAACAAACAGTAAGATTATGCCATTAAGCATGATCTCCAGTGAAAGTAAGATAAAGAGTAGGTTTCTTCTGCTTATTAGACCAAATACCCCGATGGCGAACAGTGAAAAACTCAGTATTAGTACCCATAGAGTTTCTATCATGGGTTTTCCTCCTGCTGTTTACTTGCTAGTAGTGGCCTTTCTGGCCTAGGAGTTTCGTCTTCTGACTTTGGTCTTTTTCGCGCAATGTGTATGGCTCCAATTAATGCAGAGAGCAAAAGCATTGCGGCAATAAGGACCAATAAACGATAGGGACCATAGAGTTGTATGGCGAGTGATTTGACTGAGTTGAGCTGTGAAGTGTTGTCGCCCTGAGTTGAATGCTGCTCAGCTCCGCTGCTAAAGACTTCATTGTTAATAGGGCTGAGAGGTACAAGTGCAGCGTTGGCTTCTAGCGGTTGCACACTAATCACCAGTAGCTCAATGATCAGTATCGTGGCCAGTAATAGTGGGCCTTTAGCACTTTTTAGATTAAAGAGAGCTTTCTCATCAAGGATACTTTTCTCGCCTTGATGTAGCATCATGGTGACAAACACAAACAGCACCATTACGGCTCCGGCATAGACAATGATCTGCAGCGCTGCGGCAAAAGGAGAGCCAAATAGAAAGAAAATTAGCGCAATAGCGATCATCATCGTCACTAGATAAAGCAGGGCATGCACTGCGTTGTGGGCCGTGACGGTTAATAATGCTGCGATAACGCAGATGATTGCAGTAATAATAAAAATGACTTCAATCATCATTCTGCCCCTTTAACGGTGTAGGGGGGATCTTATTGATTTTCATGGCAATAAACTCCTTACATTAATGGGAGGCAATTCATTTTCAGCTTCTCCTTTGCCTTTGCCTTTGATGGCTTTGCCACTCACTTTGTAAAAGTTGTAGTCATGATACTTACCTGGACCGGAGATAAGCAGATGCTCCTTTTCATAGACTAGGTTTTGTCTGTCATATTCGGCCATCTCTACATCTGGGGTTAGCTGAATGGCGTGAGTCGGACAGGCTTCCTCACAAAACCCACACATGATGCAGCGAGAAAAATTGACGGTGAAACTTTCAGCTTCCCAGCGCCCGTCTGGTTTCTCTGTTTTAACCACTGATATACAATCGACAGGGCAGGCCACAGAGCAAAGATTGCAGGCGACACAGCGCTCTTCACCATCTGGATCGCGGGTCAAGACTATTCGACCACGGTAACGAGGCGACAGATAAGGTTTTTGCTCCGGATACTCGACCGTGTCGGCACGGGTGAATGTGTGCTTTAGGATTGTGATTAGCGTTCTTATTTGACTTAACATGTCACGCTCCTCTTAAAAGCCTATGGTTAATTTCCATACTGCGGTAAGCAGCAGGTTTAATAGTGCCAGTGGCAGTAAAATGGACCAGCCAAAGCTCATCAGTTGATCGTATCTAGGCCTTGGTATCGCGGCGCGAAGTAGAATAAAAAACATCACAAAAAAAATGGTTTTGAGTGTGAACCAGACAATTGGCGGCAGCAAGGGGCCTTGCCAACCACCGAAATAGAGGGTGGTGATTAAGGCAGAGATGAAGATCACCCCTAGGTATTCTCCAATGAAAAACATACCAAATTTCATGCTGGCATATTCGGTATGAAACCCTGCAACAATTTCGGTCTCTGCTTCAGGAAGATCGAATGGGGCACGGTGACTTTCGGCAACACCAGCAAAGAGAAAAAGTAGAAATCCCAGAGGTTGACTGAGGATAAACCAATATTGGCTTTGAGCCTGAACGATCTCATTGAGACTGAAACTGCCAGCTATTACTACAACTCCCATTAAAGACAGTCCCATAAACACCTCGTAGGAAAGCATTTGAGCTGTGGTTCGCAGCGCACCTAAGAGTGAATATTTACTGTTAGATGAAAATCCAGCCAACATGATGCTATACACAGACAAGGAGCTAATTGCCAAGATAAATAGCAAGGCGTTATCAAATTCAGCGATCTGAATATCTGGGGAAAAGGGGATAATAGCGAAACCAAGTAAGGTCATGATCATCAAGATCATTGGTGCGATAACAAACAGCGCTTTATCTGCAAACGGTGGGATCCAATCCTCTTTGGTGAAAATCTTTATCATATCGGCAATAACCTGAAACAGGCCAAACGGGCCGACTCGGTTAGGGCCTAATCTGTCTTGCCAGATGCCCAGTAAACGTCGCTCGAGCCAAGTTGACCAGGCGGCGGCAAGCAGTAAAACAATCAACACTGCCAATGGGGTTAAAAGAGAGGTTAACTCAATCATGTTTCCTCCTCATGCGAGGGGCGCTGTAATGGCTCTTGTGATAGTTCTTGTAAGGAGTCAAGTGGAGATGCTGGTGCAAGCTCTTGTTTAAGTTCAGAGGTAAGTTCAGGTGTAGAGAGTCGAGTCCATTTAGCACTATCCCCCAGTCGAGTGAAATACTCTGTCGGAATCAATATCAACTCTTTGGCTTGGCTTGAGTTAAATATGCATTCGAGTCCAATTTGGGTGCTCTCTTTAAACAGGCTTATGATATCTCCTTCCGCTAATTGCCACTTTGCTGCAGTATCAGGGTGGATGTTGGCCTGTTTTTTAGGAGCCAATGAAACTAGAGCTGCGGAGTATTGAGCCAGTTCAAAATCAGCATAGAGATTAGCCATGGGACCTAGTCTAGCGTTTTCACTTTCCTTCAGGGAAGAGAGGGAGTTTGTTGATTGAGAAGACGGATCTGCTATTTCTAGTGGGGTTGCTGTTGAAAAAATCTTGATGCCTTTATTCCAAATAGACAATAGGGAATTAGCCTCTTCGTAACCTTGCTCTCTTCCATGACCTCCTCCTTGATCTGAGTTCCATTTAGGTGACCATTGATTGGCTGGCAGTACTGAAATAGGTTGCACTAGCGTTTGACGAAATCCGGCAACGCCTTCCATGGAGTTATTAATAGGGGCCAGTAAATCGATAATGGGTTGGCTCTCTTTAACATCATCAACAGCATGGATTGCGGTTCTACCGCTGTCTCTTACTGTTTGTCTGGCTATTTTGAAGGGAGATAATTCATTAAACCTTGTCAACTCAGCAAACGCTTCGATGACCTTAAGTGGAGCAGACTTAGCTGCTATCCAACGTACTAGTTCGCCATAGCTTGGCAGTCCTACTAGTGTCGACAACCATTGCCATGGGGACAATCTCCCCTTGATTTGGGGCATGGTCGCGAATGAAAACTGCAATCTTCCTTCGGAACTTAAATCACAGCCATATGATTCGGCAAATGAAGTAGCTGGAAGAATAAGGTCTGCCATGCTCGCTGTTTTTGTGAGTAGTTGGTCGATAACGATGATCTGTTTGACGTTATTTAAAGCGTTGTCGAGTTGGGTATTGTCTAGATAACGATAGAGATCGGTCTCTAACACGATTAAAGTCTCAACAGGGGCAGAATTAAGCCGTTTGATAAGGGAATCAAGTCCTTGGGGGCCGCGGCCATTGGTGTCATCATAGGAGTTATCACTTGAGTCGTTACTAGAATTATTACTTGATAAAAGTCCGAGATGAAGATCATTTCCTGCTTGAGTCGCAGCATAAAACCCTGCGTTTTGGTTTAGCTGTTTCAGCGAGTTGGCTATCTTAATACTCAAAGACAATAAGTGTATATCTCGACTTTGAATGCCGGTTAACACCAATGGCCGCTGGGCGCTTAGCAAGTCGTCGACGATATTTCTTGCCTCGTTAGAAGCCGACATCTCTGATCTATTTTGATCTTGCGAGGTATTGAATAGACGATCATCTAATAAAAATGCGACCTCTTCGAGTAGTCGTATTTGCTCAGCGGGATGCAAGATAATACTTTGGGTTGCGATGGGGGTCAGTTCACAGGCTTGACTCTCAATGATATGCAACGGCGACAATGTTGTTTGGGCTATATTGCGAACGGCGCCATCTTGCCAATGTTGAACCCCTAGATTAGCCGCTTTTTTTAGTCCGGCATTACGACTCATTTGCCGTACGCTTAAGGCGAGTCTTGGCGCGGTGTGAGTGATATCTTCATTGATGATAAGCGTGGCATCACAGGTTTCAATCTCTGTTAACGACATAGGGGTCAACGAGGTTTCACTGTAGGTTTTACACAAGAGATCTAACAGCTGAGCGTGACTATCATTGATACCAAGATAGAATTGCGTTTCGCCTACCAGTTTTAGTAGCGCGCCATTGTTTTCAATGTGAGTACGCACTGATCCTACCGCAATACAATTTTCTTTTGGATTGTGGCAATATTCAGCAAGGAGCGCTTGAGTCTGTTCTTGGGTGAGAACGTCAGTGCTTTTATGCTCATTATTGCGCTTAAGTGGCCATTCAAGGCGTTCATTGTGATTGACATGCTCATATCCAAACAGGCCTGTATTACATAAAAAATGGCCATTAATGGCATCGTGATGGCGATTGGTAACTCTTCTAATACTCTCACTGCGTTCACCTAGCGTGAGGTTGCAGCCTAAACTGCAGTGTGGGCAGACGACTGGTGCGGTCTGTAGATCCCATTTACGGCTGTAATGATGTGAAAAAGGCTTATCAGTAAATACGCCTGTGGGACAAACTTCGGCAAGATTACCGGAGAAGGGGCTTTCAAGTATGCCAGATTCAGCTCGCCCAAAATAGAGGTGGCTTTTAGAGCCAAACACATTGAGATCGTTACCGCCACAATAATCACGGTAAAAACGAACACAACGGTAGCAGCCGATGCAGCGATTCATCTCATGATTGAGCAAAGGCCCTAAAAATTGGTTGAGATGGGTGCGTTTCTTGCCTGGGTATCGGCGGGTTATATGCTTGCTCATCAAGGTCATATCTTGTAGGTGGCAGTTTCCTCCCTCTTCACACACCGGACAGTCGTGGGGGTGATTAGTCATGATGGCAGCAATATTGGTTTTTCTGAACTGTTGTGATTTATCATCTTGAAGAGAAATAATCATGCCTTCGCTTACGGTGGCCATGCATGACATGACCAAACGACCTCGGGTATCTTCGCTATTTTGATATTGAGTGACAGCGCATTGTCTGCAAGAGCCAACAGATCCCATGGACGGATGCCAACAGAAGTAAGGCAGATCTAAACCTAAAGATAAGCAGGCTTGGAGTAAGTTTTGTCCTTTCTCTACACCATAGACTTGGTTATCTATGGTGAGGGAGATGGTTGCTACACTTTCAACATTGGTGCTGTTAGTATCAGACTTGCTCATGGCTTTCACCTCCATCTTTATTCATAGAGTGCGAATGACCGAGGTCGAGTTTCAGGTCTTGTTGAACATGGAAAGGACAGCAAGCTTGAGTAATATGAGATTCAAAATCCTTCTTGAAATAGTTAAGCGCGCTCTGTAAAGGTTCAACAGCGCCAGGGGCTAGGGCGCAAAATGTGTTACCAGGGGCGGCAAAGCGACAAAGTTCCTCGAGTTGGGTTATATCTTCGAGTTCACCTTCACCAGATTCAATTTTTTCTAGCAATACTTGCGCCCAAGGCAAGCCATCACGGCAAGGTGTACACCACCCACAAGACTCTTGAGCAAAAAACTTAATCAGGTTCAGTACCATAGATACAGGGCAGTATTTATCATCCAATATGATAATAGTGCCAGTGCCCATTCGACTGCCTTGTTTGCCAATGGCGTCGTAATCCATCGGAACATCTAAATGCTCTGTCACTAAAAAGTCAGTGGATCCACCACCGGGGAGAAAGCCCTTAAGCGAGTAGCCATCACACATTCCGCCAGCATGTTGCTCAATAATTTCTCTGATAGGGGTTCCCATTGGTAGCTCCCACAATCCAGGATTGTTGACTCTGCCACTGACGCCAAAAATTTTAGTGCCCGCATCTTCCTCAAGCCCCAGTTCTTTAAACCATTGAGGACCAAAGTTGATAATGTGTGGCAGGTTACAGAAGGTCTCGACATTGTTGACTATGGTGGGTTTACCCCATAAGCCTGCTACTTGGGGAAAAGGGGGTTTAGCCCTTGGAGTGGCGCGTTTACCCTCCATCGAATTGATTAATGCAGTCTCTTCGCCGCAGATATAGCGGCCAGCGCTAGTATGAAGATGAATATCGAAATTTAATTCCGACCCTAAGATATTTTGACCTAAAAGATTGGCAGCACGACATTCATTTAGTGCTTGAGTTAATCGCTCCTCGGCTAAGTAGTAGTCACCACGTAGAAAGATATATCCGATAGAGGCTCCTAAGGTTTGTGCACCGACAAGCAAACCCTCAATGATCTGATGCGGGGTTTTTTCCAACAGCATGCGATCTTTAAAGACACCAGGCTCCATCTCATCAGCATTAACAATGAGGTAGCGAGGTGAGGGAGCATTATTTCCTCTTGGAACGAAGCTCCACTTAAGGCCTGTAGGGAAACCTGCGCCGCCTCGGCCTCTAAGGTTGGACTCTTTGAGGGTATCGAGTAGTTGGTCTTGACTCATATCCAAAGACTTACGAAAACCTTGGTAGCCACCATGGGCTTGGTACTGTTCAAGGCACCAACTCGTTTCATCTGAGGTGATGAAACGAGTTAAGGGATTGTGAGGGAAGGTTTGACTCATTTACTCACCTCGCCTAATGCCTTAATTAACTCTGGTATCTCTTTTTCAGTCATATTTTCAAATAGCTGTTTATTGGCTATCATGACCGGCGCTTTATCGCAGGCACCCAAACAAGGTAGCGGAATAAGAGTGAAGTGATTATCCGGTGTTGTTTCGCCCGTATTGATGTTCAGTTGTTGACTAAGACACTGACGAATGTGTTCAGCTCCCATTAAGTCGCAGCTAATTCCATCACAGGGGTGGAGCACGACTGTACCAACAGGCTGACGAAAGATGAGATTGTAGAAGGTGGCAACACTATCGAGATCAGCCACTGGAATGTTGGTATAAAGAGACAGGGCATGTAAGCTTGCATCGCTTACCCAGCCTCGCTCAGCTTGTATCAGTTTTAGGGCATCGATAGTTATTCCGGCAAGCTGAGGAGAATGAGAGATCAGCGCATCAATCCCGTGCTGTTCTTCTGCACTCAAGCGGGTACTATCAGCCTCAACTAATGCAATGGGGATCGCTTGTTGGTGTAGATTTTCCATAAAGTCCTCCTACCTATCCACGTCGGCCATTACAAAGTCGATACTGGCTAAGATCACAATGAGATCCGCTACCATCAAACCTTTTGCCATTTTAGGTATCATCTGTAAGTGGGCAAATGAGGGAGTGCGAATACGGGTGCGATAACTGGTGTTACTGCCATCGCTGATAATGGTGTAGGCGTTGATTCCTTTGGTGGCCTCAACGGCGAAACAAGACTCGCCTTTTGGCATTACTGGCCCCCAACTTACATTGAGAAAGTGCTGAATTAAGGTTTCTATGTCCTGTTTGCTACGCTGGTCTGGCGGAGTCGTTAATGGATGATCTGCCTTAATGTTTCCTTGGGGCATGTTATTAATGCATTGTTGGATAATGTTGACGCTCTGCCTCATCTCATCAATTCTAAGTTGGCATCTGTCGTAAGCATCACCATTATTGGCTGTGGGTATCTCAAACTCATAATTCTCATAGCCTGAATAGGGACGAGTTTTACGAAGATCCAAACCGAGCCCCGTGGCGCGTAAACCTGCGCCGGTAATATTCCAATCTAGGGCTTCTTGTGTGTTGTACTGTCCTATTCCGATAGCACGTCGTTTCAATATGCTGTTCTGCATCACCATGATTTCATATTCATCGAGTTTTTTTGGAAATTCATCGATAAACTCCTGCATCATACTGTCCCAGCCTGTGGGGAGATCTTGAGCAAGACCACCAATTCTGAACCAGCTTGGGTGCATACGTGCCCCTGTGATAGCCTCAATGATGCCAAACAGTTTCTCTCTATCAATAAACAGATAGAAAATTGGAGAGAGCTGTCCTACATCTTGGGCAAACGTTCCAAAAAAAAGCATATGACTTAAGATCCGGAAACACTCGGATAACATGACTCTAATGCATTTGACTCGTTCTGATACCTGAATATTAGCCAGCTGTTCTATGGCTAAGATATAAGGGAAGTTATTCATCACTCCCCCGAGATAATCGATCCTGTCAGTGTAAGGAATAAAGCCATGCCAGCTTTGGCGTTCGGCAATCTTCTCGGCGCCTCGATGGTGATAACCAATATCGGGAACTGAGTTGATGATATGTTCACCATCGAGCTGTAAGGCTATGCGAAAGACCCCATGTACACTGGGGTGGTTAGGCCCTAGGTTTAGAAACATGTAGTCATTGTCTTTGTTGTTTTCCTCCATGCCCCAACGTTTTGGGTCGAACTTGAGTGCTTCTTGCTCTATGGCTAAACGTTCATCATCTAAGCTAAATGGCTCAGTTTCTGTAGCGCGACAAGGAAACTCTTTGCGCAGTGGATGGCCTTTGAATGTGGGAGGGAGGAGTATGCGGTATAGATTGGGGTGGTCATCAAATACGATACCAAACAGATCCCACGCTTCTCGCTCATACCAGTTGGCTGAAGGCCAAAAGCCAGTAATGGTTGAGATATGAGCTTCATCTTGAGAGAGTGCGACTTTAAGCCTGATATCTTGGTTACGGCTAACTGACATGAGTTGATAAACTAAGGTGAAATCTTTTGCTGGGATCGTTTCTCTATCTAATCTCAGTCGCTCGTCGACAGCGTAAAGGTCAAATAGAAAATCAAAAGGTTGTTGCATCCCTTTGAGCAGTTTCAGAGTTGGAATGAGCAATGTTTTATCTATCCAAAGCGTTAAAATTTGGTCAAGGCAAACTTGTTGCTGTGCAGAGGTGCGTAACAAGTTATCAAGCTCAGGTAACATCTTTAGATTAAGTGTTTTTTGAATCTTTTCAGACTGAATTTTATGTGGTGATATCGCCTTAGTGATTATGCTCATGTTTACACCTCGTCTGGTGGTGTGAGCTTATCGGTTTGAATTCTCTGCTCATGCTTCTCATCACGCATATTGCGACAGGAAAAAGCTTGGATCTCTTCAGGGGTGATCGTCCGATTGAGTGGTCTGGCTTGGCGAGGTTCACCTTTTTGTATCGCTTCTTGCAGTAGAGTGAGTCCATACATCAAGGCTTCGGGTCTTGGAGGGCAACCGGGGACATAAAGGTCGATAGGGAGAAAACGGTCGGCACCTTGCACTACGCTATAAACATCATACATGCCACCAGAGTTGGCACAAGAACCCATGCAAATCACCCACTTAGGCTCTAGCATCTGATCATAAAGGTGTTTAATTACCGGTGCCATTTTAAGAAAAACGGTACCAGAAATAACAATAAGATCAGCCTCTCTAGGTGTTGCTCGGATCACTTCTGAACCAAATCTAGCGATATCATGGCGACTGGTAAATGAAGTGGCCATCTCAACATAACAACAAGAAAGGCCAAAGTTAAACGGCCAGAGCGAGTTGCTTCGACCCCAAGCGACAAGATCTTCAAGTCGAGTGACCAGCAGGTTCTTTTCAACCACTTCCTGCATGGTTTGAGGTGCTGTTGGAATGATCTCAGGCTTACTCAATTGCCAGCGCATAGCTACTCTCCTTGTTGTCTTTTACCCCAATCAAAAGCACCTTGTTTAATTTCGTATATTAGTGCGATAAGCAGGGCCAAGATGAAAAGGCTGGCGGTGGTTAATCCGGGCCAGCTTGTCTCTAACACAACCAGAGACCATAAGTAGAGGTAAACGGCTTCGATATCGAAGATGACAAAGGAGATAGCAATTAAGAAATAGTTAACGTTCCAACGAATATTGGTGTCCCCAACAGGAACGATGCCTGATTCGTAGGGGTAGCTATTTTTCCTTTTTTGACCTCTGGGGTTGAGCGCATAAGAGACGAGCAACATTGTCATGGTGACAATGACGATAGCGAAAGCGTAAAAAATAAAACTCGCAGATACCATAACCTAGCGCCTTATTCTTTGTTTCTTATATTTATTCATTTGTTAGTTTGACGGAGTAAAGCATAGACAACTATGTGCAAGCTGCCTGATTTATGAACAATGATCAAGTCGGGAGCACAATTAATAACCAAACAACCAAACTAATATCTTTGATATAATGCCTACTGTCTGGGCTCACAGTGAGACTTGGGAGATAAAGAGAACGCTTCAAAAAACATCATTAGACTAGGCGAGAGTGCCCTTGTTGATACATGGCTTTCAATTGGTCATCAATCGCCCTTAGTACATCAGAGCGACTGATCACGCCGATGAGTTGATTCGACTCATCTATGATGGGGTAGATTTTGGGCTTAGCATGAGTCATCTGTTGGGCCAGATCTAACACTGAAGCGTCTGGACGTACAGTAAGGGGCTTATCATGCATTATATCCCCTATGACATAGTGATCTTCGTTAAGGTAGGTGGCTTCTAGCATTTTGATTAAACAGTCCTGTTCTGACAGAAAACCGATAACATGATTGTTTTCATCGATAACCGGTCCACCTATCTGTTTAGCGCGAAGAAAGATCTCAACGGCTTCTGCGATATGCATATTGGCTGTAAACGTCACTGGACGTCTATTCATAAAGCTGGATATTTTAATTGATTCCATATCAAATCCCTTAATTGAAACTTGGTAGTCTTGTCTGCCATAGTAAGTTAATGTATAGGTGGATGAACTCTTTGGTTATTTTTAGCTCACTGCTTATAAGGTTAGTCCGAATTTATTTTTATTGTTTAATAAAAATAAAATTTACACTGGCTGAAGGAGCACAATGACTCACCTATTAACCTATGTTGGACGTCAGACGAGCAGAAGTGATGGAGAGGCGCGAAGGGTTATTATTCTCGAAGCCACACTCAGGTTAATCGTTAAAGAGGGGATCCGTGGCGTTCGTCATCGAGCTGTGGCAAAAGAGGCCAATGTCCCTTTAGCCTCTACTACGTATTACTTCAAAAATATTAAAGTCTTGATTAGTGATTCATTAACCTATTTTGCTGAAAAGACACTTTGGATGAATCGGGAGCTGGAAAATAGCAGTTTTGAATTAATCAATTATTTGAGTGAGCAGGAAGGTACCAGAGATGAGGAACATTTGCTGACCTACTTAACCCAGTTTATTTGTGAGCACATTCGTGAGCAAGTTAGGCACAGTGATGACAGAATTTTAGAGATGGCTTTCCACGAGGAAGCATTGAGAAACAGTCAGCTTGCAGATGCGATCAGCACTCTAGATGACTCTTTTTTAGCGACAATTAAACAGTTTTTTGAACAGTTGGGCTCAAGCACCTCGCTCGCGGATGCGTATCAGGTATTAGGGCTTATTAAGTTGCTTGAATATCAGTATGTGATGAGAGGCAATATTATTGAAGATAAAATTCAGTTCGAGCATATTGTAAACGCTAGCGTAAGCAAGATTATCGGAATCAGCGATCTCACTTGCATGGAGAGTTAAGCGTCATGAATAAAAAAACCAGATTAACTCTGGTTTTTTTATTCAATGTTAACTGCAGTTATTATTGTACGTTTTCAGCATCACCAAACTCGCCCTGGAATAGAACTGATGATAGGTAACGTTCTGCGGCAGAGGGTAAGATAACGACGATAGTCTTATCTTTAAATTCTGGTAGTGCGGCAATGCGATTCGCGGCTACAACTGCTGCGCCTGAAGAGATCCCGACTAGAATACCCTCTTCTTTCATTAGACGTTGAGCCATCTCTATGGATTCTTCATTGGTTACGGCTTCGACACGGTCGATCATCTCCAAATCTAAGTTACCCGGAATAAAGCCTGCGCCTATACCCTGTATTTTATGAGGACCTGGTTTTAGCTCTAATCCTGAAATAGTTTGTTGGATAACAGGAGAGTCTGCTGGTTCTACAGCCACAGAAGTGATTGCTTTACCTTTTGCATTTTTGATATAGCGGCTAATACCTGTGATAGTACCACCAGTACCAACACCCGCAACAACAACATCCACTTCACCGTCAGTATCATTCCAGATCTCAGGACCTGTGGTTTTTTCGTGGATCTCTGGGTTTGCTGGGTTATCAAACTGCTGTAATAGCACATATTTTTCAGGTGCCGATTGACGTATCTCTTCTGCTTTATCAATCGCGCCTTTCATGCCTTTGGCACCTTCGGTTAATACGAGGTTAGCACCTAATGCCTTTAGGAGTTTACGACGCTCAAGGCTCATGGTATTTGGCATAGTAAGCGTCAATTTGTAACCCCGAGCTGCTGCAACATATGCCAGTGCGATACCTGTATTACCTGAAGTGGGCTCAATCAGTTCTTTGTCTTGGGTTAGCATCCCCTTCTTCTCCGCATCCCAGATCATATTGGCACCGATACGACACTTAACACTAAAGCTAGGATTTCTGGCTTCGATTTTAGCTAAGACATTACCCGGACTAACGCGCTTAAGACGAACAAGAGGGGTATTACCAATAGTATGTGAGTTATCTTCGAAAATTTTGCTCATGGGTGCTTGCTCCTAACAATTTAGTACTTGAATCATAATCGCCTTTGACAGCATTTGAAGTGATTGTTTGTTCTTCTTTATTCTATTTAGTTATTAATAGCTGAATTCTTATTAGTAAAGCTATTGGTTGATTGGCGGGTAAAAGTGTTAATCTTCTGTTTGGGTGAGCAGAATAAGCACAATCTATAGTGTTTATGTTCAGAACGAATATAGATTATTTTCGATTCAGGGGTAAGTGTTTATCTCTTAAAATGATAAATTCCAATAAAAATAATAAGAAAGTGACTTTATATGACTAGGGAAAATCAAGAAAGCGATCCAAAATCCATGGTGACACCCTTCGCTTTTGAGATTGCTCCAAAACTTTTATACACCCCACTTGCCAGCCCTTTAAAACGAGGTTTAGCCATGATTATCGATGGTCTACTCGTCGCCGTATTGGCAGAGCAAGCGGGCTGGGTATTTATACTTCTTGTGGGGTTAACCCTATTGATACAGAAAAAAAACCGTCAGTTAGGCAAACTTTTTAAGTGGGGTCTCTACTTGCTTATGCTGGTCATGATGATCTTGGTGGCTGTGGATTATGTCACCCCATCGGAAAGATCGAGCACAGAGAAAAATGCTGCTGACGGGGTTGAGCTTAGTTCACTTGAAGTGATAGGTGAGCTGATAGATTTTGGTCCCAAAATTATTAAATTTAGTCAGTGTACCCATATTAGTTGTGCTGAAAATGAGCTTTCACATCTGCTTCCTGCCATTAAAGAGTCAAATTTAAGCTTAGATGAAAAAAAGTCGATAGTGATCAATTTAATTGATGATTTTCCCTTCCCTTTAGATGAGAAGAGACGCTTGTTAGACATTGTTAATACTGAGTTTACTCAGCCTTTAACTGTGGATTTCGAGTCTAAATTGGCCGAGGGTGAGTTACTGCAGCCTCTGGGGAGTGACCACAATGTTAAGACAGCAGAGATTACGGCCAAAACTTCAGCTAATGATAAGGTGACTTCTCAGTATGTTGATGACAATCAGTTCAAATATCTCGAAGAACTTGGCGAAGAAAAACAAGAGCTGAAGGATGAATACAGCTTACTTGCTTGGGCGAAAGGGATGTTAAACGATTTGGGGTTAGGTTTTGGTTGGTCTGCCTTTTATTTTACCGTCTTTACTGCTTGGTTTGATGGTCAAACTTTGGGTAAAAAGTTATTTAGGATCAGAGTTGTTCAACTCGATGGTACAAGGTTGTCACTCTGGGACTCTTTTGGCCGTTACGGTGGCTATGGTGCAGGATTTGCGACAGGGTTGCTGGGTTTTTTACAGATCTACTGGGATGCAAATAGGCAAGCGATTCAAGATAAAATCTCGGCAACAGTGGTTATTGATTTAAATCGATTAACGCAAGAGCAGGCGAGTTCTTACGAAACAAAGCTATAGTAGTATAAGAGCGTCAGAGACATTAAGGCTTTTAAATTTATTCTTAAAATTTCAATCAAAGATTAGGGAACTAATGTCTAAACGACGAATTTTGGGAGAGGGAATGTGGGATTAATGACTCTGCAGTTGAAGTTTGAGGAGAGCAGGTTGCGAATATTAGTCGTTGAGGACAGCAGAGTTGTGTCCCGTATTTTACAACTCCTTATCGCGCAAGAACTGGGCTGCGAAGTCGATTTTGCTGAAGATATGGTCAGCGCAGAGCTGTTATTAAATCAACACAAATACTTTGTAGCCATAACGGATCTTAATTTGCCAGATGCTCAGGATGGAGAGATAGTTCAATTGGTACAGTCTCACCAAACTCCTTGCATCGTCTTAACGGGAGTTTGGATAGCCAGCAGAGAAAACGACTTCTTCAGTTTGGCATCGTTGATTATATCTTAAAGGAAAACCGTTTCAGTTATGAGTATGTCGTCAGGCTGGTAAAACGGCTTAAACGCAATGAAAATGTTAAAGTGCTGGTGGCCGATGATTCACTGGTTAGCCGTAAGTTTGTCAGAAATTTATTAGAGCAACAGTTATTTCAAATTATTGAAGCTGATGATGGTTTATCGGCATTAGCGATACTGCAAACTCAGTCGGATATCACCTTGCTTATCACAGATTATAATATGCCGGGTCTGGATGGCTTCGGTTTGATCCTCAAAGTGAGGGAGATTTTAGCCGTGAGGAGTTGGCTATTATTGGGCTTTCCAGTGATGCTGATGAGAGCCTATCTGCTCGCTTTATCAAAAATGGAGCTAACGATTTTCTGCAAAAACCCTTCGTTCATGAAGAGTTCCACTGTCGGGTACTCAATACGTTAGATTCGTTAGATATGATCCGTAAACTGTGGGAACAAGCCAATTTGGACTACCTAACTGGCGTTTATAATCGTCGTTACTTTTTTGGCCTATATGAAGAGCAACTTGAACAGATTAAACAGAAAAAAAGTAGCTTAACGGTCGCTCTGCTTGATATAGACTTTTTCAAGAAAGTGAATGATAGCTATGGTCACGACGTGGGAGATGAGGTGTTAGTGGAGTTCGCTTCTCGTTTAAATGGCTTCTTCGGCCAACATTTTAATGTATCCCGATTTGGTGGTGAAGAGTTTATCGTTGCTTTTAGAGGCTTAAACGAAGATAAGGCATTTTCCTTAATGGACAGGTTTCGTGCTCAGCTAGAGGCTGAGCCTATCTTAACGTCTCAAGGACCGCTGACGATAACGGTCAGTACCGGAATTGCAGGTTTTACTGGTGGCAATTTAGACAGCCTGATTAATAGAGCCGATAAAGCCCTTTATGATGCGAAAGCGTTGGGCAGAAATTTAGTCTGCATCGAAAGGACTCAGTAATAGCGGTTATTTGGCTATTGAAACGGCTAATAAGCTACTAATCTTGGCTTTATTCTTTTACAAAGTGCAGTAAACGGTTGTTAGCAGGCATTGCATGATCATCAATTAATTTCAGTCCCTCGTTCTCAGCAAGTTGACTAATCCATTCGATATCTCGAATGGCACTGTTTGGATTTTGTTGAGCTAACCAGATATCAAATCTAGCATTACTCTCACTGGAATAATTCCCCCCATAATTAAAGGGTCCGTAAATACAGAGTTGGCCTTGGATCTGTAAGTGCTCTCCTACTCCTTTAAAAAAGGCTTCCACCATATCTTTCGCCATTATATGCAAGGTGTTGGCTGTAAAAATAGCATCGATATTGGCTTGTTTGTTCAGTGGCCAAGTTGTCGTCACGTCCAGTGTTAAAGGCATCTGCAAATTAGCGATCTGGGATTGAGCGAGTCTCATCTCAATTCCCTGAAGATAGATAGATTGATCGCTGGTTTGCCAGATAAGATGGGGTAGGTGCTTGGCAAAATGAACTGCATGCTGGCCTGTTCCTGTGCCTATTTCAAGTAGATGGGTGGCGGTTGAAAAAATGGGATTAATGATATTCAGAATCGAGTCTTTATTATTTTCACAGGCTTGAGAAAAGGGCAGTTGGCTCGTGGTCATTGTTCGATACTCGATTAGTGTGACTGAGGTCGATACCGTTATGGCATGTTAGTTTTACACTGTATCGTGATTTATCTATTCAAAGAAGAGGGAAGAGGATTTTTGGAACTGTGTTAAATCATTATCTAGCCGTGCTTTGCTGATGAGGCCTTTGTCGAAAATCAATATAGTCGAGGTCATTTTTGGTTGTTTGATGGTAGTGCCCGCCTCCTCTTATCCCCACATAGTTCCCTTGCCCTTTTCTGTTGAGGCTGATGTGGAGCAGAGATAGTGTTGTAACGATTAAATGGTGTTTTATACTAAACGCTATTACTTGCCTCGCGAGATAATGCGAGGCAAGAGTTCATGTTATTTTTATTTATTCAGTGAAAAGGTATGACGAGTAAATATGAACTAGCTGGTTTCAGCTTTTCCTGCTTCTTTTGCTTTTTTAATGTCGAAATTGTCCAGCAAAAGTAGGGTATCTGCCAGAGCTGATTTTAGCTTTGTTGCGGGGGGAATTTTTTTCGCATGACTTAATGATTCCCTTCTGGTAACTGATTCTAATATTGCATCCAGTCTTTCGGGGGATTCGAGCTCGAGCTCAGGCAGTTTGTTAGTCGTAGAATCATTGTAAAGCTTATACTCATTCTTTAGATGCTCTTGTGCTTCCTTAATTCTATTCATTTACGCTTCTCCATTTTAAAATGCTTAGTAATTAAGCTAGTTCATAAGTCAACTTTTCGCAAGTAGTTGAATTATATTAAAATGAAAGCTAATACTGAGAATAGAAAGCTAAAAGGCTCTGGTAGTTGAATAGACGAGTCGAACTGGGGATAAAATAAAATCATGTGAGAATAAAGATCCGTTTGCAAAAACGGACCTTTATTTTTGATTAATACCGATTAGTTCTAATTGGAATTATATCAATTTATCTTTTTATTGCTGTCATGTCAGTTTTGAGAATAGCAGTATCAATCTTTGACTTTGAATGGACTGTTGCAGTATCTCGTGGGTCATTTAAGAAATACATAGCAAGCCATGCAGTGATAGGAATTGTTAGCACAATACCCACGCTACCAGCCAGTGCATGTATGATGCTTAATGCAATAACAGGCGTATTTATAAACTGAGTTAATGGCATATCCAACCCCCACACCATCATAATCGTAGTGAGCGAGCTACCTGCAAAGGCCATAATCAGTGTGTTGGTCATGGTACCCATAATGTCACGTCCAATGTTCATGCTGGCTTGCATAAGCTGTTTTGGCGTGAGTTTAGGATCGGTAATTTTAAGCTCGTTATAAGCTGATGCAATAGAGATCGCTACGTCCATCACAGCGCCTAATGCTGAGATCATGATGGCGACAAACATTAACCAGCGGATCTGTATTGGTTGAGTAGCAAGATAGATAACATCCTCACCCTTATCGAGATAAATTCCTGATAAATGTGCAAACTCACCGAAGAGTTGCGCCATTACCCCTGCAGCGATAACACCCAGAAGTGTGCCCGCCATGGCACAATAGCTTTTGCGATTATTTCCAGTCACCAACAAGAAGTTGACCACAATTTTTAAGCCCATCAAGATGATAGTAATAAGCACGGGATCCCAACCAGCAAAAATAGCGGGTATTAATATTCCTATGACTAGGGCTGCGGTAAAATAGAGCGAGACTACTGAATTTATTCCCTGTCTTTTACCAAATGACATAAGTAACAATAAAAAGGCAAAGCTCATCCAATAAATGGCCGTAGAACGTTTATGATTATAGGCCCAGTAAACGGTCCCATTGGCTGTTTCACGGATCATCATGATGAAGGTGTCGCCCTCAGAAACCAACACGTTATGTTGCCTGCTGAGTGGATTTTTAACCTCGACAACTTTTCCTGATAACTCTCCATCTAAAATTTCGGCCGTGAAGACCTGCTTGCCTGTCAAAATGGAGGGTACTCTGGGATCCGGTGCCAAGTCATTTGAGATGACGCTAATTACTCTTGCGTCTACAAATACCTGCTCAACTGAAGATTGAGGCTTTAAATGCTCGCTCAAACCAGGAGACATATAGAAAATCAGGGTCGACAATAGGGTGATAAACAGAGTAAAGCGATAGGTTTTTAGCATAAGGAAGCTACTGTTTGTTGATTGAGCACAATGATTGCAAAGGTTAACTGATATCGTTATTTCGCATGATTGATAATATACAAAGGGTGTAAATCGACATAAAAAGAAGATAGCCCGAGTCAGTTTGAACGGGTTATCTCTTTTATGTCGTGTTATAAAATAGCTTATGGCCAGAGTTAGACCGCTAAATTATCACTTACCAGCAGGAACACAGCCTTGGTAAACCATATCTGGATCTAGGTTGCCCGCATTAGGGTTGACAAAATATGTGCTGTCATCATTAGCATTCAATGAATGTAAGATACCAGGATATTTAGGGTTATCAAGGTCAATACTCACACAGATCTCTTGCTTGATCAGTCTATTCCAAAGTGCTTGACCTTCAGCGCCATCGTTACGTTCTTTAGTGATTGCGCCATCTTTCTGATACTGTTTAAACTCCCAGTTTGGATTGAAAAAATCATCTGCGATGACGCCTTTATTGATCTCAACGTACTCAGTTAACATGTCACGAATAGCGTATACAGATTCGTTTACTGAGTCATACTTAACATCTGCATCGGTGGCCCAGCCATACTTCTTAACGTTAGAGCCCCAACGGTAGCTGTTCATTGCCACTTTATATGTAGCAGCTGCATCAAATTCTTTTCCAGCAATCTCGATGATCTCGATACGGCTACCTTCGGTGGTGACCTTGTAATCTTCGTCCATCGCAAAAGCTTCACCGGTTAGATCGACAACAAACTCAATCTCGCCATCGAATTGATCGTACATGTACGCTTTACTGCCCTTCATAAAGGAGACGGTTAAGTCACCCTCTTTATAGGTGTTGAAGTAAGTGTAAGACCACTCCATATAACGTTTCAGATTTGCACCCGTCATCTCAATAGCCACTAAGGTGTTATCGTACTCATACAGATTGGTTGAATCTTTCTTAGCGTACTCTTGACCATCGAGTAGGTTAGAGCTATCGGAGAACAGAGAGGCCGCTGAAACTACAGCACCGGATTTTCTAATCTGGATCTGATTAACAAAGTCCATTAACGGCGTGTCGACAACCTTAGCAGTATGAATCGTTGTGTATAAACGGCCTATGTTATCATTGTAATCTTCATGAATAGCTTCATCAGCGCCACCACCTGGTGTGAAGTCGCCAGTGACCATTCCTAATAGCGTCTGAGCATCCTCTTTAGAGATATCATCAACATATTGGAATTGAGCACTGATATCCTCTTCCTCTTTCACATCTTTAGTGGTGATGTTGCTTAGTGTGGTGTCCACCATCTCCCACTTGCCGCTGGTGTTCTTCTTCAGCTGAATTTCAGCTTTGGCAAGGGCCCAACCCCATTTGCCCGGCTCGATGATCTTAACGCTTTCAGCGCGGTTAGCTTCGTTATATGTGCCTGAAATAGCTTTATCTTCCATAGTGTCTGAGCCACCAACGGAGATATCTGTTGATGTGATCTCATCACCTGATGATTTTGCAATGCTTTCAATGTAGGTCGCGTGTTCATGACCGGCTAAAATAACATCAAATTTGTCAGCCATCTCAGCAGCTATTTTATGCACGCCCGCACCGGCGTCTGAGTCACGGCCGATATGGAAGGCGCCCACGATAACATCTGGTGCGTACTTTTTGATAAGTTCATCAACTGCTGCACGTGTCGATGCTAACTCTTCATCAAATTTAAGACCGGCGAAGTGACTCGGCGCCGATGCTTCCCAGTTTGGTACATTGGAAGGTGTTACACCGACAATTGCAATTTTGGCACCATCGACTTCAAAGATCTGGAACGCGCGGATATAATTCGCGCTATTGTCTTCCCACTTAATGTTGCTCGAGATCACTGCGCCGTTGAAGTGGTTTAGGTTACGATCGATAAAGCTACGTTCGAAGTTAAATTCATGGTTACCTGGCACCCACACGTCGAATTCGAGGGCATTTAGGGTTGCGACAACCGGATGAGTCGGATCGTCGTTAAAGAGTTGAGCAGAGTTACCCTGAACCGTATCACCGATATCGATCAAGATCATGTTGGGATTGTTGGCTTTTTCTGCCTTTAATAATGTGGCGATACGGGTGAGGCCCGCATCAGCATCTTCGCCATCGATAGCGTAATCATAACCAAAAATGCGACCATGAAGATCCGCTGTTGCGCCGATTGTAATGGTTAGCTCATCAACCTCTTCTTGGCTTTTAACTATGATATCTGGCGTATTTGTGAGGGTTCTTCCCTCTGTGACAACGACTGAAAAACCGTTATCAACTTCAACTTCAACAATCTTGTCGTCGGAACAACCTGCAATACTGGCAAGGATCGCCAAGCACAAGACACTATATTTTGTATTTTTCATTATCAACCCCATTTATTATTGGAATAATGGCCTATCGCGTAAATCAATACCTGATCTAGCTGGCAATTATCTATCTGTTAGTTAACTATTTTTTATTAGCTTTTAACCAACAGAAACGGATTCTAATGATATGAAAAGTAATGATATTGATCTTTATCACATCCAGTTAATTGTATGATGACCGAGTGGATACACTTGTGTTTAAGCTGTTGCTTTTTTACGGTGGTTTGGTTGGGGAAAGTGAATTTGTTGTATTTATAAAAAAGCACGGTAAACACCGTGCTTTAATATAAATCATATGCCAGTTTGTTAAATTAGTCCGATAGCAACCCGCGACTGCGAAGTAGTGGGTCGATCCCCGCTTCTTTACCGCGGAACTCTTTATAAAGTTTCATCGGATCTTCACTTCCACCCTGTGATAGCACGGTGTTTCTGAATGCATCTGCAGTGGCTTTATCGAAAATACCATTCTCTTTAAAGGCTTCAAAAGCATCGGCGCCTAAAATATCAGACCAAAGGTAGCTATAGTAGCCCGCAGAATACCCACCTGAGAAGATATGTGCGAAGTAAGTACTACGATAACGAGGTGCTATCTCACCAATTAAACCCATTTTATTGAGTGAGGCCGCTTCAAATACTGTCGCATCTTTTGGCGTGAAGTCTGTCAGCGTGTGCCAGTCTAAATCAAGTTTAGTTGCCGCCATATACTCAACCGTTGCGAATCCCTGGTTAAATTTACTTGCCGCTTGAATTTTCTGAACCAGTTCCTGAGGGATCACTTCACCGGTTTTATAATGTTTAGCGAACTGAGCAAGGACTTCAGGCTGGGTCATCCAGTTTTCCATCACTTGTGATGGAAACTCTACATAGTCACGCGGTACAGATGTTCCTGCCTGTGAGCGATAATTTACATCGGATAACATACCGTGTAGCGCATGGCCAAACTCATGGAAGAGTGTGCTTGCTTCATCGAAAGTGAGCAGAGATGGCTCGTCGCCAACTGGGCGAGGGTAGTTAAGTACGTTGACGATAATAGGCATAGAATCGACACCATTCATATCATATTGCTGACGATACGAGTTCATCCAAGCACCACCACGTTTACTGTCACGCACGTAATAGTCACCCATAAAGATAGCCATTAACGAGCCATCTTTGTCATACACTTCCCATGTACGCACGTCATCATTATATTTTGGTAGATCGGTACGCTCTTTTACTGTGATGCCAAATAGACGATTAGCCGTATAGAACACGCCTTTTAAGGTGTTTTCCAGTGAAAAGTAAGGTCGAGTTTGTTGCTCATTAAAGCTGTATTTCGCGACGCGAATTTTGTCGGCATAATAATCCCAATCCCAAGCAGAAAGTTTGAAGTCGCCACCTTGCTCATCGATAAGCTCTTGCATCACTGCAACTTCAGCTTTAGCTTGACCTAATGCCGCGGGCCATACCTTGTCCAGCAAGTCATAGACGTTTTCGGGGGTTTGTGCAGTGCGTTCTTCGAGTACTAAATGGGCGTGTGTTTTGTAACCTAACAGTTGAGCACGCTCTGCACGAAGCGCCGCCATTTTGGCTAAGATTTTCTTGTTATCATTGGCGTTGTTATTGTTACCACGCTCAACATAGCCCTTGTAGATTTTTTCGCGAAGTTCACGATTATCAGCGTAGGTCAAAAATGGTGTGATAGAGGGGCGAGATGTGGTGAATACCCACTTGCCTTCATGACCACGCTTCGTTGCTGTTTGGGCGGCAGTGCTGATCACATCGCTTGGTAAACCCGCTAGATCGGCTTCATTGTCGATCACTAGTTCAAATGCATTGGTTTCGGCCAATAAGTTGTCACCAAACTCTAGGCTTAATTTACCTATCTGATCATTCAATGCTCGTAGTGTTGTTTTATCTGCTTCGTTTAGGTTGGCGCCACCGCGAGTGAAAGACTTATAAGTGTCTTCCAATAGCTTTGCTTGGGCTGTGTTGAGGTTTAACGTTTTACGTTGCTCATACACGGTTTTTACTTTCTGGAACAGTTTGTCATTCAATAAGATGTCATCGCTGGCTGCTGAAAGCATAGGTGACACCTCTTTAGAGATGACTTGAAGTTCATCATTGGTATCAGCACCAGTAAGGTTATAGAAGACACTGGCGACTTTTGAGGTTAGGTTACCTGAAAACTCCATCGCTTCGATCGTATTAGCGAAGGTGGGTGCTTGTGGGTTGTCGATGATGGTTTTGATCTCAGCATTAGTTTGTGCAATACCTGCTTTAAAAGCGGGTAGGTAATGCTCGGATTTGATCTTATCAAAATCAGGTATACCTAAATAGGTGTCATATGGCTTAAAGAACGGATTAGCAACTGTTTTTTCAACGGGCTGCTCTACAACGACTTCAGCTGCAACCTTAGTTTCTGCAGTAGATGGCGCTTCACCACATGCACTAAGAGCTAACGTGAGTGCAATGGCTGCTGCGAGTGGTTTGAGGGTTAATCCCTTCATAGTTTTATATCCCCGATTTTTTGTTGAGTTGTTTTTATTCTTTTAGGTTAATCGTTTTAAGTATCATGATTGAAGGTGTTAAATCCATTGAAATTATGTTTAGTTTGTAACAAATGTTTTGAGTGCTGTGTTTTTATACATTATTAGGCTGGTTTTATGGCAAACTAACAGAGTTTCCTGATAATTATAATAATTGGATAGCCCATGAAATACTTAACTAAATTGATGATTTTAGCCCTTGGCTGTGTGATGGCTTTTTCTGTACTGGCGCTAAGTCCACAATCCCAGTCTGTTGCGGATTACGCTGTTAAAACTTACGAACAAGCGATGGTAGATTCCCTGACCAAATTAGTCAGTTTTAAGACGGTTGCTACGGAGGGACTGACACCGGATAACGATCCAGAATTCATCGGTTTTAAGGCGGAGCTCAAACAATTGACGCTAGAGCTGGGTTTAAGCTATTCAGATCATGGCTACGTGCTCTTAATTGGCTTAGGTGAACATGATGATAAATTAGGGATTATTACTCATGGTGATGTCCAACCTGCTAACCCGCTATTGTGGGCACAAAACCCATATATTCTTGATACTCATTCACAACCTGGGCAATTAATCGGCCGCGGTACAGAGGATGATAAAGGTGCAATTGTCACTGCTATGTACGCGATGAAATCGATAAAAGATAAGCAACTTAAGTTGAGTAAACGTATTGAGTTGATGGTCTACCTCGCTGAAGAATCCGATTGGGATCCCCTTAAAGCATTTTTGAAAACCTATACTCCAGCTGAAATTAATATCACCATAGATGCAGAGTATCCGGTGGTGACTGCCGAAAAAGGTTGGAGTCAAATAGCGTTTACGGTACCGAACATCGATAAGGGAATAATTAACAAAGATCCAGTCGAAAATCGCGCTGAGTTACTGTCATTCTCCGGTGGTTATTTCTCTAGTCAGATCCCTCAACAAGCCAGAGCAACGTTATCCAATGTGTCATCCTCATTACTCTCTAAGTTAAAAGCTGATGTGCTAAAGCAGAAAAGAATGTTGTATCGCTTCGAGCGCCAAGGCAATGAATTGACAATTTATGCCGATGGTAAAGCCGCACACTCCTCTTCACCGGAAGATGGGGTGAATGCAGTGACACATTTAGCTGAGCTATTATCCAGTCATCCCTGGCCCAAATCTCAAGCTTCACTGACACTTGCATTTATTCATGAGCTTGTTGGGCTGGGCATTGAGGCAGAGAAGTTTGGGAATATCGCATATCGGGATGATTTTATGGGGCCGATGACGTTAGCGCCAACAGTGGTTGAGCAAACTGATGGGGGAACTAAAGTGACGTTGAACTTGCGTCGACCAGTGGGCAAAACACCTGAGTTACTCGATGTTCAAACCACTAGGGAACTTAAGGCGTGGCAGAACAAACATGGGGTTAGCTTACTCGGTGTGGAAACCTATTGGGGTAAGCCTATGATCATGGAGGATGCACCTCATTTGAATACGTTATTGGCTGTATTTTCACATTTTACCGGTGTTAACGATCCACAACCAGTTGCAATCGGTGGCTCAACTAACAGTAAATTGTTTCCTAATGCCTTAAGTTTTGGACCTACAATGCCAGGGAAAGAGTACACGGGACATACTGAAAATGAGTTTATGACGCAAGAGCAGTTTATGCTGAACTTGAAGATGTATACCGCTGCATTTATCGAACTTACGGTGGAGCAATAAAGCTTAATCAATACAGGTAAATTGGCTGAATAGAAAAAGCCAGTGCTTATATTCTCACTGACTTTTTTGAATAAGGTAACTGATCAGACTACGAGATAGTTAATAACCTAAGGTTTCGCTACCTGCACGTCTTGGATCAGATGCACCAAATATGCCTTGCTCTGTCACCATAATAGATTGGGTTGAGCCCATGGCATTATTGACTTTAACGTCATGGCCCTTAGCTCTTAACAGCTCTATGGTGTCGCTATTTAAACTATGTTCAACGCGTAATATATCGGGTAACCACTGATGGTGAATACGCGGCGCAGCGGTGGCTTCGGCGATATTAAGATCGTGATCGATGACATTCATGATGATCTGCATAGTGGTATTGATAATACGCGAGCCGCCAGGGCTGCCTGTGACGATAAAAGGTTTACCGTCCTTCATCACTATGGTTGGACTCATTGAGCTGAGAGGGCGCTTATTACCTTCAACTGCGTTAGCATCACCACCCACTAAGCCATAACCGTTAGGCGTACCAGGCTTAGCTGAGAAATCGTCCATCTCGTTATTGAGCAATATGCCTGTTCCTTTTGCCACCATGCCTGAGCCGTAACTGAAGTTAAGGGTGTAAGTATTAGATACAGCATTGCCCCATTTATCGACAACTGAGTAATGGGTGGTCTGGTTACTTTCATAAGGCGCTAAGTTGCCAGGCTTTACCTCACTGCTGGGCGTTGCTTTATTAACGGCTATTTGACTGGCGAGTTTTTTGGCGTAATCTTTGTTGATTAGCGCTTGTACGGGGACCTTGTAAAAGTCAGGATCACCTAAGTATTCACTACGATCAGCATAGGCTCTTCGCATGGATTCAGTCATTAAGTGCAAGGTGGCTGCAGTATTATGGCCAAGCTTATCGATAGGGAATTGCTCAAGTATGTTGAGCATCTCTATGATATGAACACCACCAGATGATGGCGGGGGCATAGAGATGACCTGATAGCCTCGATAATTTCCCTCAACAGGTTCGCGTTCAATGACCTTATAATGTTTCAGATCATCTAAGGTCATGATCCCGCCAGCTTGTTGAATTGCAGATATTAATTTGTCGGCAGTTTCACCTTCATAGAATCCTTTACTGCCTTGCTGCGCAATAAGTGTCAGAGAGTGGGCTAGCTCAGGCTGTTTAAACAGATCGTCTACCTGATAATCACTGCCATCGTTTTTATAGAAGATTTCCGCCGAACTTGGCCACTGTGCAATGCGACGTTTTAAGCCCGTCAGAGAGGTGGAGAGATCTGGAGTGACATAAATGCCATCTTTTGCCATTTTTATTGCCGCTTGAGTGAGCTGTTTCATGGTCATAGTGCCATATTTTTCCAGTGCCAACTCCATGCCCATCACTGTGCCGGGGACGCCAACGGCTAAACCGTGCTCTCGGCTCAGAGCGGCAACAGGATCACCTTGCTCATTAAGGAAAATGTCTTTGTGGGCTTTTGATGGAGCCATTTCACGATAATCGATGGCGATGGTTTTGTTTTGATCTGCAATATGAACCATCATAAAGCCGCCGCCGCCAATATTTCCTGCTCTAGGGAGGGTGACTGCCAGACTAAAACCGACCGCTACAGCGGCATCTACCGCGTTACCACCTTGTCTTAATATCTCAACGCCAGCTTGTGTGGCTAAGGCTTCTTGACTGGACACCATGCCATGTTTAGCCCATATAGGTTGGGTTGTTGCCATGTGGCTGTAGACTGATGTTTCAGCTGCTTTTACTGGTGAAACGAATGCTGTAGACAGATTTATGATAGGTATAGCTATCGACATGGCAACAAATAAGGACTTGAACGCGCGCATAGGTTTCCTTGTTATTAGTTATAATTAATTATCACTGCAATGTGACGTTAAAGAAAACAAATTGCAAGTGCTAGCGAAGTTATGACTATCTTTGAGCAAATAAAATCCTAGCTAGCTCTGATCGGAGTAACTAATTATACTGATTTGAATAGCGGTGTTCTTTAATTTTTAGTGAGTCAAAATATTCATGTCAGAGCTACGTATTGAGTTCCTCCAGCAAATCTCATTAATCCCTGCTGATGAGTGGAATGCCTTGATGCGGGGCAAGTCTATGAGTGTGAACCCCTTTATTCGCCATGAATATTTAGCTGCTCTGGAGTCGAGCCATTGCGTTTGCACTAAAACGGGTTGGACACCTATGCATCTTACGATCTTCAAAGGTGAACTGCGTGTGGTGGTTATGCCGCTTTATGCTAAGACCCACTCCTATGGTGAATATGTATTTGATTGGGCATGGGCTGAAGCCTATGAACGTAATCAAATTGAGTATTACCCTAAGCTGGTTAATGCCATTCCCTTCACGCCGGTAACAGGTTCAAGAGTTGGGGTCAGTAAAGAGTTAAATGAAGAGGAGGTTGAGCAAGTGTGGTCAGCAATCATCAACAGTTTATCAGAACTGATTAAACTCGGTGGATATTCAAGCTGGCATGCTTTGTTTCTTGACTCTGATGAGTGTGAACAATATTCAAAGAGAGGTTTACTGACTCGGCTAGGTACTCAATTTCATTGGCAAAATTATGGATATCAGAATTTCGATGATTTTTTGGCAAGAATGCATTCCCGTAAACGTAAAGCTATTCGTAAAGAGCGAAGTCGAGTCGCTCAGCTTGGCCTCAACATGCGTTTTATTGATGCCAATGAAGTGACGGAAGTGCAGTGGCAAGCCTTTAACCACTGTTATCAAATGACCTATGCCAAGCGTTCGGGTCATTACGGTTATCTTAATTTGGCTTTTTTTAAAGCGTTAGCATTAAGTATGCCTGAGCAGATTAAACTGTTGGTGGTGGAGGCTACTGGTGCAGAAAGCCATGATGGGCTCCAAGTGCAACAAGAGGTAAGAGTTATCGCTTCAGCTCTATTTTTTTGCAGCGATACGCATCTTTATGGGCGTTATTGGGGAACTCTAGAGACAGTGGAGGGATTACATTTTGAGGCTTGCTACTACCAGGGTATCGAATATTGCATTAAACATGGCTTACGAACATTCGATGCCGGAGCTCAGGGGGAACATAAGGTTTCTCGTGGATTTGAGCCGATAGACATCCACTCAAATCACGAGATTGCTCACCCTGCATTTCGTGATGCAATTGAGCATTTTATTCATCAAGAAAAGGCTCAGACAACTTGCTATATAGAAGAAATGACTAAGATTTTACCTTTTAAATCTAACCGCTAACCAAGAGCAAGCCAAACACCAACGCCAATCATTAAACTACCAGCGATCCGATTCAGCCATTTGATGTTGTCACCGCGACTTAAAAAAATCTTCAAACTTTTTCCGCCGGTAGCATAGGCGATCATACTGATAAATTCGGTGAAAAGTATAATGCTTAATAGGGCGATAAACTGTGGAGCTAACTCTCTATCGACATTAATGAAAGGCGGGAGTAGGGAGATCATAAAGGCCCAACTCTTAGGATTCGCGATGGCAGTAATAAACCCTTGTGAAATTAGAGTACCATTACTGATCCTAGAGGATTGCTCATCGAGTTTTGCCATTTTGCCTTTAGCGCGCCACATCTGAACACCTATGTAGGCTAAATAGATCCCACCAATCCATTTTAAGAGTTCAAATATTTGGGGGTAATTAAGCATAATGCTGGCTACGCCCATGACTGCGGCTATAGCAACTAAAGCAACGCCGGCAAGTTCACCTACCATCATCCATAGTGTACGACGAATACCGATGCTCATGCCTAACGTCATGGCTAAAGTCATGCACATTCCAGGTGTAATGGAAACGAAGAAGAACGTCGGTAAAAATACCGCAAGTAGAGCGAGATCTGGCATTTTAAGATTACAGTTAAGTGATAAGGGAAGGGATTTTATACCTATACTGGGTTAGTGAAAACAAAAAACCAGCCACTTGGGCTGGTTTAATACCAATTGGTATCGTGTTAATGCTAAATGTGCAAACAATTAGCTCAGGTTATGATGAAAACTAACTCTTTTATAGAACACCACGACGTTGCTGGTCACGTTCGATTGACTGGAATAGCGCGGTAAAGTTACCTTCACCAAATCCAAGGTTATTTTTACGCTGTATAATTTCGATAAAAATCGGACCAAATAGGTTTTTAGTGAAAATCTGCAGTAGATACCCATCTTCATCACCATCGATTAAAATCTGATGATGTTTGATGCGCTCTCTGTCTTCAGTTACTTGCGGTAATTTTTCAAAAATAGTTTCGTAGTACTCAGGGATAATATCTAAAGTTTGGATTGACGAACCTTCCATCGCATCGAGTGATGCGACGATATCTCGGCTTCTAAAAGCTAAGTGCTGTACACCTGGACCATCGTACTCTCTTAGGTATTCATCTATCTGATTTTTCTCGCTGCCTTTACCTTCATTGATTGGAATACAGAAGCTTCCATCTGGTGAACGCAAAGCGTATGAGACCAAAGCAGTTTGAGAACCTTTAATATCAAAGTAACGAACTTCGGTGAAGCCAAATATATCCTTATAGAAATTTGACCAGTATTCCATTGTACCTTGGTAGACATTATTGGTGAGGTGGTCGACTTCGGTGAAGCCTTTTTCTTGAGTAATAATTGGATCTTCAAGGTCAACAAAATCATTTTGATAGATGTTGTTCTCTTCACCAAAGATATCGATAAAATAGATCAAACTATCACCAATGCCGTAAATGGCAGGGTATGGATGATCTTTACTGGCTTCCTCTGCAGGTTTTGCACCACGAGCGACAGCACCTTCGAAAGCAAATTTGGCATCTTCCACACGCCAGCCCATAGAACAAATAGCTGGCCCATGACTTTTAGCAAACTCAGAAGAAAACCCACTTCGCTCACTATTAAGCAAGAAATTGATATCATTCTGTTTATAGTAGGCAATCTCTTTTGTCTTACTCTTTTTTAATTTAGAGAAGCCAAAATCGATAAATACCTGATGCATGAAATCAAGCTCAGGTGTGGCAAACTCAGTAAATTCGATGCCTAGTAATCCCAGTGGATTTTTTTCGCTTGCCATTTTCTTATCCTTATTCATTATCTTCACTCTGTTCATGACAATTTCTTTGTTGAGGCATGAACTAAGCAAAGCATTCAGTGTGATCTAAGTATCAATCTAGTAGGTGACATGAACAAAGAAAAGAATAATAATTAGCTTGTTTCAATCTAAATATCTGATGGTATTTTTAAGTTTACATCTTGGAGGTCATATGCGGATCGATGTCGATGCTTTTAAAGTTCTAGAGGTTTTAGTTCAAGAGGGGAGCTTTGCTAAGGCTGCAGAGCGTTTACATAAGGCACAGTCAGCGGTGAGTTACCAAGTAAAAAAGCTTGAGCAACACTTAGGTGTAAACCTTTTTTGTCGTGATCAGTATCGTGCTGAATTAACGCCAGAAGGCAAAGTTATTCTTGCTGAAGGTCAAAAGCTGTTGCAGTACCTTGCCAACATTGAACATTTAGCCAGCAAGTTCAGTGATGGTTGGGAGCCTAAGCTTGAACTCATCGTCGATGGTGCTTTGCCTATGGACCCCATCATGAAGGCATTAAAGCGTATGGCATCGGAACAAATCCCCACAAAAATCCAGTTGAATGTTGAGTTTTTAGGTGGTGTGCAGGCTCGATTTGAGCGAGATCATGCTGATTTGATGTTAGTGAAAGACTACCGAACTGGGCCAAACTATCGTCCACAATCACTTCCTGATATCAGCAGTATTCTTGTCGTGTGTGCAACACATCCCCTCGCGTCAGAAAAACGTATCTCTTTACTTGAATTGCAAAGGCATGTGGAGTTAACGATTGAAGACTCCTCCCCCGATATTAATTATCAAGACGAGTTGCAGTTTGGTGGTGATAAGGTTTTTTATCTTTCAGATTTTATCATGAAGAAAAATGCACTTAAGATTGGGCTTGGTTTCGGCTGGATGCCTGATTTTCTTATACATAAGGAACTTGAGAGCGGTGAGATGGTTGAAGTTGATTTTAATGGTGGCAGTCGATATAGCTTTAGTCCAAAGTTGGTATCCACGATGGAAAGACCATTAGGAAAGGCTGG
The DNA here is from genome assembly GCF_027571385.1 of Shewanella sp. MTB7. Taxonomy (NCBI): domain Bacteria; kingdom Pseudomonadati; phylum Pseudomonadota; class Gammaproteobacteria; order Alteromonadales; family Shewanellaceae; genus Shewanella; species Shewanella sp. MTB7. Next base: position 2,557,118 of record NZ_CP085636.1, read on the forward strand.
TCTATTATTTACCCAGTTTATACTGGATGAGTTTGCGAAAACGCAGTTTGGCTAACTAAATTGCATTGCAATATGAAATTTAGCGTTTTATTTTGTTGAATATGTCAAAAATTTGATTTCTCATTCAAATAAAAACTCAAATTTCTCTCGACATTTTGATAATCGATTTTAGTTCCAATTTAAACTGACTATAAAGTTAAGCTCATGTATGTGATGGAAATAAAGAGTGATCTTGCTTCATCAATTATTCGTATTGTTAAGCTTAGGTTCAGATGTCCAGCTTTAAGATAACTCTATAGATGGTACGGCATATGCAGCTTCTCTTAATAATTGAAGAGAAAAGCTCTTTTATTAACAAGAATATTGCTTTATCAGTTTGAAGGAGGCATCAGATGAATCAGATACTACTCAGTCATATCTCAGAACATTATACTAAATATGTGAGTGATTTAGCTTGTGGAGAGTACGTAAACTCTGGACGTAAACTGCATGAGTTTATAGAAGAGTTATCAGAATATCGTTTGTTATTAACTAATTTTGATTGGGATGATTGGTATCACAATAGCCATTTAGTCGACAGGCCGGAATACATTGCCGATGCTAGTTTATATGAATGTCAGCTATTACTTACAGCCATGACCCGTTTAGAACAATTTAGTCCAGGAGTGATGGACAATATGCGTCGTAGAGGGGTATTACTTGCGATCTTGGAGAGGTTTAACTGTATTTCATTAAAGTTAAATGCATAGAGATGCCAACTTTTGCTAGTATCTCTATTTTAGTTTTATTTGCGTAAATTACTCAGCAAATGGAACTGGTCTTGGTGTATTCGCATTCGACGGCGGTAAAATAGGCAAGACTATTTGAGGTTGATCGCCAGTTAATGATTTAAGAAACGCGATCATCTCTATATTTTCCTGCTTTGACAACTTTTGTCCTAACTGAATTTCGGCCATAACATTAATGGCTTCTTCTAAGCTCCAAATTGCACCGTCATGGAAGTATGGGTAGGTTAACTCAATATTTCGTAATGTCGGCACTTTAAATACGTTCATATCTGCCGCATTACCAGTTACCGCAATTCGACCTTCTGCCGGGTTTTTAGTATGGAATGGTTTGATTAATCCCATCTTCATGTACATGGTTCCCCCAACAGCTGGGCCGTTGTGACAGCTCACGCAACCTTTGTTTTTAAATAGTTGATATCCGGCGGTGGCTTCATCAGAAATCGCAGATTTGTTACCCAATAAGTACTGATCAAAAGGACTGTTTGGGGTCACCAGTGTTTTTTCAAAGGCGGCTATAGCATCGGTAATGTTGTCAATTGATATCTTACTATCACCATATACATTTTCAAATCTTGCTTTGTACGCTGGCATAGAGTCGATAGTTGACACGGCAAGATCGTGAGAGAAGCCCATCTCTTTTGGATTGGCAATAGGACCGCCAGCTTGTTCTTTGAGATCTTTAGCACGACCGTCCCAAAACTGTGCTAACCCATATTCAGCATTTAATACTGTCGGTGAGTTGATTGGACCCTCTTGCCAATTATGACCAATTGAAGTTGGTAATGCATCTACACCACCAGTGGAGAGGTTATGACAAGAGTTACACGAAATAAATCCAGACATTGATAGCCGTGGTTCGAAAAAAAGCATCTTACCCAACTCAACTTTTTCTGGCTCAGTGATCATTGTAGATTTAATGATCTCAATAGGTTCTTTAGCCATAACTGGAGAGGTGCAAATTGCAGCAATAATGGCAAGTGCTAAGGGAGAAAATGGTTTCATAATAGACCTTTGATTAAGATGTTTAATTCGATTAAATTTATCGACGTAAACATAATATTCAGTTCTCACATACTTTTATAACACTTTGTTTAGATAGGGACTATCGCATATTTGGATTGATTTTTAGTGAAGTAGATCTCGGACAAGAATGTGAATTTTAGATAGGATCTTAGCTCAAGTTCAAACTTTGCTTGTAAAGTGTGAACTTGATGGTTAAGTATGCTTGCGATATAAACGAGTTAACGTTTTATGCTCCACAGCAGCATTTTTCTATCAAGCCATGCAGCTGATGTCGACAATTGTTTCTGACTTTTACGTAACCAAGTTTTAGCCCAAGGATATTCTAGGCTTAAAATGGCTAAGCCTATCGGTAACAGTAACCAAGCGGGTCCTGGTAAAATGAGCAGTGCAGCTCCTAGTAATGTGAGTCCTCCACCTAGGACTGTTATGGCAGTCTTTCGTAGCATAAGCAGCTTCCCCTTCTTCATCTTTCATTATATTCTCACTATTCTCCCCCTCTTTTGCTAGGCAAAAATTGTAACAAAGGTTGATTTATTTTCGAGCTAAATCATCTATACTTTCAACAAATCACTAATGAGTAATGAATCCGTTTTATTGCTTTAAGGGGATTATAATATCGATGGTGCTACTGGTTTAATTCGCGGTAGTAAAGGCAGAACACTCATTATGGCTCTTGGTTTTCTCGTTGGGATACTTGGAGGGATTGTTGCTACTCAGATAAAAGCTGACACCTTACATCTAGTCTCTCTTCATTGGCCCCCTTACTCCGGAAGTCAGTTAGCAGAGCAGGGCGCTATCATTGCGATAACTCGTGCAGCGGTTAATGTGATGGGTCATGAGCTTGTTGTGGATTTTTATCCCTGGAGTCGAGCTGTGAGGTTGGTTAATAGAAACAATTCTAAATATGAAGGTTACCTACCCGCATATATCTATCCAACTGAAAAATTTGTTTTTTCCGATGTATTAGGTACCAGTCCTTTAGGGTTAGTAGAGCGACAATTACATCCTATAGGCTGGTCAAAAATGGCAGATCTTAATCAATACACCCTAGGTGTTGTCAGTGACTATGTGAATACAGTAGAGCTCGATGCTATGATAAAACTAGGAACTCAAAAGGTTGAAGTGGTTAATTCTGATGAACATAATTTGACTAAAGTGGCTACTGCCAGAATTGATGCTGCAGTGATGGATGTTAATGTGCTGCAGTTCCTACTTTTACAAAAAGAGTTAAAACCTCTGAGCAATAAAGTACAAGTAAATAGAAATATATTAGAAAATAAACAACTAACTATCGCGTTAACTAATAGCCCGCAAGGGCATTTCTGGCGTGATATTGTCAACGCTGGACTTGCCAAAATTGATGAAGACTCAATGCTTTCAACTTATATAGAAAATAGAACAAATAAATAGGTTTTTAAGGTGTTTTTTTACTCAATATGGTCATTTTGAGTGTCGTATCGATGACGTCACTTTAGTTATTTAGATACCCTATTATCTATTTTGGCCCACTCGAGGGCCAGAATAGATCTAGCAGATAGAAATGTAAGCTTTACGCCCTTGTGACAACAGTTTGTCCTATTGGTGTTAAGCTCAATATGGCCAATTTAAGGTGCTGTATACCAAATGGAATACCTATAATTGTAACGAAACAGGCTAGCGCATGAGTCAGGTGACCAATGGCAAGCCAGATCCCAAAAAGTAGAAACCAGACTATATTCCCAATAGTTCCGAAAGCGCCTGTTCCAATATCTTCGTTACCAGTGAGATTTTTTCGATTCATATGGTCTTGGCCAAATGGCCAGAATGTCATCTCACCAATAACAAAGCATGCTCTCCCGAATGGAATGCCTATAATACTAATATAACAAAGTAAACCTGCGAACCACCAGGCAAGTCCCATCACGAAACCACCAAGAACAAACCAAGCGATGTTAAATATCAAACGTAAAACGGCCATTAATAACTCCATAATTAAAGATATAGACTCATAAAAAGATCATAGGTGAGTATACTTTTCATGATTAATATTTTTTATTAAGCTATTTTTGTGCCAAGTTTTCATCTTGCTGTAATTGTTGGGTTTTATTATTTGTTGGCTCTGTCTTATTAGTCAGAAATACTCGTGATTGGCTATTTTGCTCAACTGATCTAAGTGGTAAAATGCGTTAGGAAATACGATTTGACGGTTTATCTCTATATGAAGTTAAGCAATACACCTGTAGATTCAATAAACATGTTTGACAGAGAGATTTTTATTAAACGTGATGATCTTCTACATCCAGAGTTTTCTGGCAATAAGGCGCGCAAGTTTGCTTATTTTCTTGCCCATGATTTTCCTGGAGCAAATAAACTAATCGGTTACGGATCGCCTCAAGCTAACTCTCTTTACTCTATGTCGGCATTAGCTAAACTTCGGGGCTGGGATTTAGACTTTTATGTGGATCATATTGCTGCACAAATTAAGATCCAAACAGAGGGCAACTATGTTGCTGCATGTCAAAACGGGGCAAATGTGATTGACCTTAGTGAGCAGCCGGATAGAGCTGGTCGTGACAGTGCACAATATATAGAAGAAGTTGTATTAGTTAATGAGCCCAACGCATTATTTGTTCCCGAAGGAGGACGTTGTGAGTACGCTGAATTTGGTGTTGCTCAATTGGCTAAAGAGATCATTGACTGGGCAGTTCAAACTGAGCATCCCAATTTAACCGTATTTCTTCCTTCTGGCACAGGTACAACTGCACTGTTTCTTAATAAGCATTTTATCCAGTCAGGTGTAAATATCCGAGTGTTGACTTGTGCATGTGTGGGGGGAGATGATTATTTGAGCCTACAGTTTACTGATCTTTGTCAGATAGAGAAATTTCATCCGCAAATTGTCTCTTTGTCGAGAAAATACCATTTTGGCAAACTATATCGTGAATGCTATGACATGTGGAAACATGTTGGTGAGCAGGGAATTGAGTTTGAACTCTTATATGACCCTATCGGTTGGTTGACGCTTGAAGAATACCTAAGAAAGAGAGGTAAACAAGATCCAATTATGTATATACATCAAGGTGGTTTATTAGGCAATACCAGCATGTTACCAAGGTATAAACGTAAATTTGGATAATGAGTATTAAGAGTTTAGGTTTGAAAGGAAATATTTGAAGTTTTTACCAGTTGGTCAGGCTAAGTATCTGTGAAATTGATACGGCCTAGACCAAAGGTAGATGCTGCTTTAATGCTTAATAGCCGACGTAATGAAGTCAGTCCTATCTGTTCTTTTAAAGAACACTCGATACTAATGAGAGGAGAGTATCGAATTGCATAATGTTAACTTTTATAACTTGTTTTTGATTTACTTGTTGCTTGAAAGCAACCATTTCATAAACGTTAATGCTTCTGTACGCTTTGAAAATGTTTGTCTATTTTTCCCAAGACTATCGGTGAATGCGATAGAAGACTTGTTTAGAGAAATAGAATTTACCGGAAAACTAACTGTGATCTCATGACCATTTACGTTGTACGACATATGTCATACTCCTTTTTATTGTTGTACTGCTTTATTGGCAGTGTATATGTAATTATAAATATCCTTAGCATTTTTGCGAAAGACTAATTTAGGGTTCGATTTGAGCCTACTTAGCTTCTGAATCTTAATCAAGACTATTTTCTATCTATAAATGTTAGTGTTTGTAACAGTCTAGATTTGAAGTTCATTGATTTAGTCAGATTTAATCATAGTAGTAGGACCGTAATATGACCAGTTTTTAGATGCAAACCAGGTGTATTAATATTTTTGCGAGGCATTGACGAGAGGGTCAAACAAAAAGCAAACTACTTTAACTAGGGTACTCAAAATCTATTGTCAGTATACCTGTCGATTTCCAAGTGTCAATATTTATTTAATCAATTATTTTTTGTTTATATCACCAAAATTTAGCAGCCATAAACTGCTGTTTTATTAAATAAGTGATAGTATTTATAGGTGTTATGTCTGAAATTGGTTGTGCAAATGAGATGCTTTCGTCTCTTAATTGTATGGTTATTTTCAGCAGTGCTAGCAGCAGGCTAGGCAAAGGGAGTGTTCATGTCACTTCTGAAGTCGATGGTTTACGTGGAAAACAGGTGATTTAGCTGATGTATAACTTATCGAACAGGCGCCTTTATAGGGGCATTATGGCAATTGTACAAGAACATGGTTCTAGAATTATTCCTGTTGTGTTTATAGCTGCTAAAATATAACTATCTATGGGTAGGTGAGTGTCACGTATGTCATCTTATTCGAATTGTGACTTAAGTTCGACTATGGATTTACTGGCCACCATTAATAAGCATTATTGTCTGAGACTAAGTGTCTCATATTTTCCGAGATTTGTATTATGGCAAAAGTACTCGATTCAGTTGATCAACGCACTAAACTCGTCGGTGAAAACCGTTTAGAACTTCTATTATTTCGGATCAATGCAACTCAATTATTTGCAATAAATGTATTTAAAGTCAAAGAGGTTGTTAAGCTTCCTCCGCTGAGTTCTTTACCTGGTAGCCATGCTAATATCTCGGGAGTCGCTAATATTCGTGGGACCTCAATACCTGTTATAGATCTAAGAGGTGCTATCGGTTTTTCACCTATGAGTGATGATCAGGAGCGCAATTTGATTATCACGGAATATAATCGGAGTGTTCAGGGCTTTATGGTGGGTAAAGTTGAGCATATTGTGAACATGACCTGGAGTGATATTTTGCCTCCACCAAAGACTGCAGGTGTTCATAATTACCTGACCGCTATATGTCGATTAGAGATTGATGGTGTGATCAATATGGTGTCTATTATCGATGTTGAAAAAGTGTTAGCTGAGATCATTAATTATGATATTCGCCTGTCAGACGGCGTTTTGGATGAAGAGTTAGCAAAAGAGATGGTTGGGCTTAAGATCCTCATTGCAGATGATTCTTCTACCGCGAGAAGACAGATTAAAGAGACGTTAGAGCCCTTAGGTATTGAGATTCTGGAAGTCTCTGATGGCCTTCAGGCATTAAAATTACTGCAAAGTTGGTGTGATGATGGCAAGTCCATTTATGATGAGATCTTAATGTTGATAACCGATGCAGAGATGCCTGAAATGGATGGTTATAAACTCACCTCTGAGATACGAAGTGATAAACGTATGAGTGCTCTCTTTGTTGCATTAAACACATCTCTGAGTGGGAGCTTTAATGAAGCAATGGTTGAAAAAGTGGGTTGTGATCGATTCATCTCAAAGTTTCAGCCCGATCTCTTGGTCGGTGTAGTACAAGATTGTCTTAGAAAATCAAAGTAGTTATAAAATATAGTCATAATAAAGCAGCTTATGCTGCTTTATTATTTGGCTTTTAATCAGTTAAAACCAAGTTGAATCACTTAGCTCTTCTCCTTGCTCAATGGAGAGATCTTTTAATACTTCTTGTTTAACTCTTTTATTTGAAGCGATATTGATCCGGCAGAGTCTAACAGCATACCCAAATCGGGATCGACCGACTTGCGACACTACCGCTTGAAGAAAAAGTTTATCTAACCCTAAGGTTTCACTGTAATGACTTACAGCTTTTGCCAGTGAGGGGAATTTTACGCCATCGAACTCAAATATTGATTTAATCTCATCTGTGTCTATTGGAACGCCATCTATGGCTATTGGCCAACTATGAGCATTGACTCTATCTCTAGCGATGAGATACATCATCCAGCCGCTTTTTTTAAATCCTTCAAATACCTTACAGGAAAACTCAGAATCGATTAACTCCTGTTCTGTCCAGTTAATGCCTATCGCCAGATGTTTTGCATATATATGCATCAGTTCATCTTTAACTGCGCTCTGACACTCCCAGATAGAGGTCAATTTATGCTGTTCGGCCAGTTTTAAGCATTCTTTACAAACGGGCACTGCTAAGCTTGGGTGTGGAGTGTGATTATTAGCATGATACTTAAATAGAGCATTACAAGGTTCAGCACAAAACCAACAGGTATGACGAAGATCGAATGGAATATCGATAAGAGGGGGAGATAGCGTCATCACATTCTAGCCTGCTTGACGCCATTAATTTTATTTATCATTCTGAGGCTTTTGATTTAATTGAAATAAATTATTACTCTTCGACATTAACCAAAGACTTAGCAAGTCGGATAGGATCCAATTCCAAACAATCATGATCTTCTTGCCAGTTTAAGCCAATTAAAACGCCATCTTCATTAAGATCTGAGATCCAGAACTCAAGTAGCTCGGTTAAAGCGATAGCAACAGGCTTATAGTCAGCCCACTCTTCGTTACAGTGAATCTTGGCTTGAGCTTCTGTTGACCAGAGTGGCATAACATCTGCATCTTCATATTCAGAAGAGTCACAAACGACCCACCCCTCACCTGATTCATCTTGAAGCCCCCAGACGGCTTGGTGTTGTTTAACATCTTCAATAAAGCTGGCTAATATTGGATTTTCTTCAGTCATGACGGGTCTCTTAAGTATGTTATTTTTCGCAGCCATTATACGACATCATGCCTATTCGCCAAGTTAATCTTTACCCATTAACTTGGTTAACTCTCCTAGAAGATAAAAATTGAACTCATAATAAATGATAAAGTCACATTTCTCACTCTGTTTAGGAAATAAAAGGCAATAAATTGACAATTAAGGGGGTTTTCATCTTGCTTGAGCATAGTAAATATGGCTCAATTTGAGCTCGATATCTTAGGGCTGTCTCATCTACAACATTCTTGGAGTATTCATTATGATTAAATATGTCCCTTTAGCTTCCCTGCTACTTTTTTCGAGTTTGAGTGCGCCACTTGCCTTTGCTACTGATTTTCCTACTTGTGTGGTTGAACTGCAAAAACTGGCCAAAATTCAAGGTTTGTCCACCGATACCATAGAAAATACCTTAGGCAAAGTGACGTATGTCGCCCGTGTTATAGAGCTTGATAAAAAGCAGCCTGAGTTTAGCCAAACTTTTGATAACTATTTTAGTAAACGGGTCACTGATTGGCGTGTCAATGAGGGCCGGCGTTTACTGAAGGAGAATAGTGAACTTTTGTCGAAGTTAAGCGACGAATATGGGATCCCAGCCCAATATTTAATGGCTTTCTGGGGCTTGGAGACCAATTTCGGCTCCTATAAAGGCAAAATGTCGGTGTTAGATTCGTTGGCTACCTTAGCTTGCGATCCCAGAAGAAGTCAGTATTTTACCGGTGAATTGATGAAAGCGCTTAAGTTAAAAGAAAAGTATCAATTCGACGCGTCTGAGATGGTAGGTTCGTGGGCTGGTGCAATGGGTCATACCCAATTTATGCCATCGGCATATACCGCTTATGCCGTTGATGGAGACGGTGATGGTAAGGCAGATCTGTGGAATAGCACCACCGATGCATTGACTTCAGCTGCTAATTTTCTGCAGCAACTGGGTTGGCAGCGCAATGAACGTTGGGGTCGAGAGGTAAGCTTGCCCTTGCATTTTAGTTATGAGTTTTTAGGTAAGAGTCATGAACAAACATTGATAAAGTGGGCCGAGATTGGGGTGATGAAAAACGATGGGAAACCTCTATCTACACCTGACATGATGGCAACTCTTTATCTTCCGGCCGGCTATACTGGCCCTGCGTTTCTTGGATACAAGAACTTCGATGTGATCATGCGCTGGAATCGTTCAATTTTTTATGCCATTGCAGTAGGTCATTTGGCGGATCGTATTAACGGTGGTATCAGTTTAACTGTAGCACCACCTAAGCAAGATAATTTAAGTCGAAATAGGGTTAAGTTGTTACAAGTTAAGCTCAATGAGAAAGGGTTTGACGTGGGTAAACCCGACGGCGTTATGGGAACAAACTCAAAATCAGGATTACGTCAGTTTCAACGTTCAGCGGGCTTAATAGCTGATGGCTTTCCGAGTGAAGCGAGTTTTAATGCATTAGGCGTGCAGTAAAATAGCGAACTCTGCTCGAGGTCAAGCTCTTAGAACACTCAGATAAATACTAGTGGTAATTGAGGAGTTTTGGTAAGCTTCGTTTCCAAAATTTAAGTCAGTATTATGGTTGAGGAAAGATAATGAGCATTAAAAACGACATGGTAGTTCAGTTTAACTATACATTACGTGATGAACAGGGTGAAATATTGGAGACCAATGAAGGCTTAGATCCTATCGCCTATCTGCACGGTCACGACAATATGATGCCAGGTGTTGAAGATGCCATTGCCGATAAAACCATAGGTGAGAAGTTTTCTGTCACTCTAGCACCTGAAACCACCTACGGTATTCGTGATGAAGAAGCCATTCAACGGGTATCAGTGAAGCACCTTCAAGGTGAGAAAGTGTGGAAAGCGGGGATGCACGCACTATTAAATACGGATCAAGGTCAACGTCAAGTGACTGTGGTTAAAGTCGGTAAGTTTATGGCGACTGTCGATGTTAATCACCCACTAGCAGGTCGAGAGTTGACTTTTGATCTTGAGGTTGTTGATGCAAGAGATGCAACAGAAGAAGAGATAGCCCATGGACATGCTCATGGTGGTGCTGGTCATCACCACTAATCGCTTTTTCCAAGTTGCTTGGGTATAAGATTAGGCAAATAAAAAACCAGCATCTTTTGCTGGTTTTTTAATTCACGTTTATTTTTCAGGAACAGACTATGGTCATCAACTTTTCACAGGGGAAGATTATTCTGACACCGTTTGAGGTGCAGATTAAATTATCAGCATCGGGTAGTGGTATGTATGCAATGGCTGAAGATCTTACGTTTATAGATGATGCGTTAATCATCAGTGCAGATGCAGGCTCAATAAAATGGAGTCTACGTCTAGACACCCTTGAGCAACTCATGATGATCCGTGCAGAGCTAGGTGTCGGTTAAATCTGCTCACTTAACAGGATAGTGGTCAACTCAATCGTAGAGTGACTTAAGGCTCAGGTTTAGCGAGTACGATAGGGCTGCTATGATGCTGGTCTATAACAAATTCAAGTGATAATAATCTAAGGGAACATATGCCAGTCGTAAAATTAGAGCGGATAACTATCGAACCACAATTTAAGGCTACAGCCTGTGTGATCTGGCTTCATGGTTTAGGAGACTCTGGTGCAGGTTTTGCTCCTGTTGTGCCAGCACTCGGTTTACCAGTAGACAATAGTATACGCTTTATCTTCCCCCATGCCCCAGAGCAAGCTGTTACTATCAATCAAGGTTATGTCATGCGTGCATGGTATGACATCAAGAGTATGGATTTGCACAACAGAGCTGATATGCAAGGAGTACTAATGTCTGAAGAATCAGTGAAGGCTTTGATTCAGGAACAGATAGACTCAGGTATTCCGGCAAACAAAGTAGTACTTGCAGGTTTTAGTCAAGGCGGTGTGATGAGTCTATTTACCGGACTTAGATATCCACAGCAATTAGCCGGCATTATGGCGTTATCATGTTACCTTCCAACTGCGGATAAGCTTCCCGAAGAGTTGAGTGAAGTGAACAGAACAACCGCCATCTTGCAACATCATGGCGAGCAAGACGATGTAGTGCCAGTCAGTTCAGGAAAGATGGCGAACTCACTGCTCAAGGCTGCCGGATACAACGCACAATGGAAAACTTATCAGATGCCCCATAGTGTGTTACCAGAACAACTGCGTGATATTGGACAATGGTTACGCACAGTGCTTGCGTAGACTGCTATTTTATAAATGATACTGTCGGCACGCTGCTGTCGACTCCCCCTAGTTGTTCGCAATGCAGAATAATCCACATGAGCACCATAATTTTATAAATTATTGAAAATAATGATAAGTTTATATACCTAATAGAGCTGCTTTCTTTTATTTCTCAATCCAACCATGTATTTACTCCTACCTGTTTTTATATGTGCAAAGTGATATTTATAAGTTGATGTTTTAACAGATATTTTACCTCGATTATTCAACTTGGTTAACAGTTTTCCCCTTGCATTTTGGTATGATGCTCATCAGCGAGATCAGAGAATCCGTAATTTTAATTATTAATAATAACTAAAGGGTTGATGTAATGATGAATAAGCTAGTAAAAGGTTTAGTCGCAACGGCAGTTTTAGCTGCATTAGCGGGATGTAATAGCAGTGATGATGACAACACTCCTCAAACAGCTTGTGAAGCTGCCGGTGATGCTTGTACTCAATTTACCGTGCTCCACACCAATGATAACCATGGCCGTTTCTGGCAGAACAAGAACGGCGAATATGGTATGGCGGCTCGTAAGACTGTTATTGATCAAATTCGCACTGAAGTTGAGCGTAATGGCGGAGAAACGATTCTCTTATCTGGTGGTGATATCAACACTGGTGTGCCTGAATCCGATATGCAAGATGCAGTTCCTGACTTTATCGGGATGAGCATGTTGGGCTATGATGCTATGGCTGTAGGTAACCACGAATTTGATAACCCGTTAACCACTCTAGATATGCAAGCCACTATCGCTCAATTCCCTATGTTAGCTGCAAATATCTATAAAAAAGACTCGGATGGTAATGTCACTTCAGAACGTTACTTTGAACCTTACCGTGTTTTCGACATTAATGGTCTTAAGGTTGCCATTATTGGCTTTACAACTGTTGATACACCAAAAGTTGTGAGCCCAGATAACGTCGCTAGTCTACACTTTACTGATCCACAATCTGAGATCTCCATAGTATTAGCTGAAATTGAAGCCAATGAAAAAGTCGACATGGTGTTTGCTTTGACTCATATGGGTCACTACGCAAATGGTGAGCACGGTACTGAAGCCGCTGGTGATGTTAAGCTTGCTGAGTCAGTTGCTAAAGGCCAACTACAAGCCATTATCGGTGGTCATTCACAGAACCCTGTCTGTATGGAAGGCGATGGTTATGCTGACTTTAAACCGGGTGATGAGTGTAAGCCAGATCAGAAAAATGGTACTTATATCATGCAAGCTCACGAGTGGGGGAAGTATGTGGGTCGTGCCGATTTCGAATTTATGAATGGTGAGTTAACACTTGCCAGCTACAAATTGATCCCAATTAACCTTAAAGTAGAAAATGAGAATGAAGAGCTTGTTTTTGTCACCGAAGAGATTGAACAAGATCAATTGGTGATTGATGCACTTGAACATTACCAGACACTAGGTCAAGAGTTATTAGATGTTGTTATCTCAAGCACAGATGGCAAGCTAGAAGGTGACCGTAATGTCGTTCGTGCAGAGCAGACAAATTTAGGTCAATTGCTAACCCGCGCTTATGGCGATTGGGTGACGACTAACTTTGAACCAACAGTCGATTTTGGTGTGATGAACTCGGGCGGTGTCCGTGACTCTATCGTCGCTGGCCCAGTGTCATATCGTGACGTATTGACTGTACAACCATTTAGCAATGATGTGGCCTTTGTCACTATGTCAGGTACTGAAGTACAGCAATACCTTGCTGATGTTGCGCTAAAGACGGGCGGTGGCATGGCGCAGCTTTATCCAATGGAGATGAACGTGACATGTGATGCAGTTGAAATTGACCCAGAAGCAACAGCTGCTGATATCGTTGAGATCACCTCTTTAGGCAAACGAGCTTTCAAACTTGAAGATAGCTACACCTTCTCATTGATCAACTTCAGTGCAAAAGGCGGTGATGATTATCCTAAGCTGACAGGCCACGCAAACTATGTCGATACTCAACGTAGCGACGCATCGGTGCTGCGTGAATACTTTGAGAATAACCCAGAAATCAAGGTTGCTGATTATAACCCAGTTAATGGCGGACACCCAATTTTCTACCGTGGCGGCGCGATCGTTAAGAGTTGTGCTAAATAATCAAGTTATTTAATATAGAAAGCACTTAGTGTTTAGATAGAAGCGGCCTTTACCGGCTGCTTTTTAATTTCTACAGATCTCAAACATGTATTTTCCTATTTATAAATACTCAAATCTGTTTGATGTGATTTATTCCCCATTTTTATAAGATTTTTATTAAAAAATAACCATAGTTGCGACTGTCAACTGTTCTCCTTGAAGGTTAAATGCTGTAATTAAAGCTGCTAACGCTAATTAACTGAATCAATGTAGGACTATTATCATTCTATCTAATATTCCACATTCATCAGTAAAGTGGTTATCAATTATCTCTTGAGCCTGTTTTATATACAGAACAATTAACAACAAAAAAGCCTCTACTTAGTCGTGTTTGTATTGCAAAAGATCATATTGGTGACACATTTGTAATGAATTCTTTGTTATTATGTTCTCCAGCGAGATCATAGAATCCGTTTTATAAAAAATGATGGTAATTAATAAAACGATTTAATTAAAAATCTAGGGGTTGATAATAATGAGAAATTTGTTAATTAAAGGACTTGTCGCAACTGCGGTACTAGCAACATTAACTGGATGTAACAGTGATGATAATGACGCACCAGTTAAACCAACGACCTGTGCTGAAGCCGGGGATGCATGTACCACTTTTACACTGCTTCATACGAATGATAACCATGGTCGTTTCTGGGAAAATAAGTATGGTGAATATGGTATGGCTGCACGTAAGACGCTGATCGACCAGATCCGCGCTGAAGTGGGATCAAATGGTAGCGAAACGATTCTGTTATCCGGTGGTGATATCAACACTGGTGTTCCCGAGTCAGACTTACAAGATGCGCGTCCTGATTTTGTTGGTATGAACTTGATTGGTTATGATGCAATGGCTGTCGGTAACCACGAATTTGATAACCCATTAGCCACCGTTGAGATGCAGCGTGAACTGGCTAATTTCCCCATGTTGGCTGCAAATATCTATGACAAAACATCAGGTGAAAGATATTTCGACGCCTATAAAGTATTTGATGTAAACGGTCTACGTATAGCTGTCGTTGGGTTAACCACTGAAGATACGAAGAAAATCGGTAACCCTGAATTTATCAGTGGCCTAGAGTTTACCGATCCAACCACAGAGATCCAAAAAGTCATTAAAGAGATTAAAGATGCTGATGCAGCGGATATTATCTTCGCTACAACCCACATGGGACATTATGCTGATGCGCAAAATGGTAGCAATGCCCCAGGTGATGTGGCTATGGCTCGCGGAGTAACAGCTGGCGATCTGCAAGCTATTATTGGTGGTCACTCGCAAAATCCAGTGTGTATGGAGCCTGGTACCAACAGTTACGCTGATTTTAATCCAGGGGATGATTGTACTCCCGATACACAAAATGGCACTTACATCATGCAAGCCCATGAGTGGGGCAAGTATGTAGGTCAAGCGGATTTTGAATACTTTAATGATGAACTGCACCTTGCAAGCTACAAGCTGATCCCGGTTAATTTGAAGCAGAAAAATGAAGCTGGCGATCGTGTACTTATCGGTGAAGAGATCCAGCCAGATGGTACCGTTTTAGAAATTCTTAAGCAGTACCAAGAAAAAGGTCAAGAGCAGTTAAGTGAAGTGATTGCAACGACTGCTGAATTGTTAGAGGGAGACCGTGCCAAAGTTCGTTTTATGCAAACTAACTTAGGTCACTTAATCTCAACTGCTCACACATCTAAGGTTAATGCTGATGTTGGTGTGATGAACTCAGGTGGTGTACGCGCTTCAATAGAGGCGGGTGATATCACCTATAAAGATGTATTAACAGTACAGCCTTTTGGTAACTCGATAACTAAGAGCACAGTAACAGGCGCTGAATTATCTGAGTATTTAGGGGCTGTAGCCTCGTTACAGATTGATTCAGGTGCTTATGCTCAGCTAACGGGTGTGACCATGACTGTCGATTGTCAGGCTAAAACCGTTGATATCAGTGATGTTAATGGCAAAGGTTTTGATGCTGCCGGAACATACAGCTTCACCGTTCCTAGTTTTAACGCGGCAGGTGGTGATGGCTACCCAGTTCTGACTCCTGTTATGACAGGTTTTGTAGATGCTGCTGTAATGTATGATTTTTTAAAGGCTAAAGGCTCTATCGCTGCAGGTGAGTTCGCGCCTACTGGTGATGTTGTTTATGAAAATTCTACCAGCACAGATGGTTGTCAAATTCTAAGTCAGTAAGTATTTAAGAAAAACCATATGAACAAAAAGGTAGCCTTAGGGTTCAATGCCGGTAAGTTAAGCTTACTGGCATTGGCCTAAGGCTCCCTTTTTGCACATGGATGTGCTTATCTCTGATCGCAAGGTACCTGAAATGCTCCAAGCATTTGTCGGTATTCCCTACATCCATGTAGGTCAAAGCGATAGAAGGGTTTGTCCTTCTTTAAGCCCGCATAGACTTTTCACCACGGCTGAGTCCAACCACGCCAGAGCGTGAAACTTCAACGACCTTAGTTATTTCACCTACAGCGCTAATAAAGGCATCTAGCTTAGCGCTGGGTCCCGTTAGCTGTACTGTGTAAAGTTCTGCCGTAATATCGACAATTTGAGCGCGGAAGATATCAGCGGTACGTTTAATCTCTTCACGAATACTGCCTTTCGCTTTCACTTTAACCAAGGCCAATTCACGTTCGACATGTTCAGACTCGGTGATATTCGCCACTTTTAAAATATCGATTAGCTTATTTAGCTGTTTCTCTATTTGCTCCAAAACATGCTCATCTGCAAACAGAGTGATATTAAGGCGTGACAACGTCGAATCATCTGTTGGTGCAACGGTTAACGTTTCAATGTTATAGCCGCGCTGAGAAAACAAGCCAACGACACGAGAGAGGGCGCCCGGTTGATTTTCAAGTAATACCGATATAATACGACGCATTAGCTTTTCTCCTTTTTGCTCAGCCACATTTCGTTCATCGCGCCGCCGCGAATAAGCATAGGGTAAACGTGTTCAGTCTGATCGACATTGATATCGACAAATACCAATTTATCTTTCATAGATAGCGCTCTTTCGAGTTCAGATTCAAGCTTAGCGGGATCGCTAATGGTGATCCCCACATGACCATAAGCTTCGGCAATTTTGGCAAAATTAGGTACTGAATCCATATAGGAGTGTGAATGACGACCTGAATAGATCATATCTTGCCACTGTTTAACCATACCTAAAAAGCGATTGTTTAGGTTGATGATTTTCACTGGGATATCATATTGCAATGCAGTTGATAACTCTTGAATGTTCATTTGAATCGAACCATCACCGGTAACACAAAGCACGGTTTCATCGGGCATGGCAAGTTTGACGCCCATAGCTGCTGGAAGACCAAAACCCATGGTGCCCAGACCGCCAGAGTTTATCCAACGACGTGGTTTATCGAAAGGATAATAAAGTGCGGCAAACATTTGGTGTTGACCCACATCAGATGCCACATAGGCATCACCATTGGTGAGTCTATGTAAGGCTTCAATCACCTCCTGTGGCTTAATTTTATCCGTTGTCTTGTCGTAGGCTAAGCTTTTTTTAGCGCGCCATTGATTGATCTCACTCCACCAGAAATCGACTGCAGCAACATCTTGAGTTTCTTCAGCCGTGGAGTCTAATAGGGATAACATTTCATCAAGGATACTATCCGCTGAGCCCACTATGGGGATATCCACATGAATCGTTTTAGAAATTGAAGAGGGGTCGATATCTATGTGTAAAATTTTGGCGTTAGGGCAATATTTTTCAACATTATTGGTGGTTCTATCATCAAACCGTACCCCTATACCAAAAATAAGATCACAATTGTGCATCGCCATATTAGCTTCATAACAGCCGTGCATACCTAACATGCCTAAGCTATTTTTGTGGCTACCAGGAAATGCACCTAAGCCCATTAATGTGCTGACAACAGGAATGTTAAGTTTTTCTGAAAGCGCTAAAATCTGCTTGTCGCATTCGGAGATAACAGCACCACCACCCACGTATAGTACCGGCTTCTTCGCGGCTAAAAGTGCACGTAAACCTCGGCGAATTTGCCCTTTGTGACCAGAAGTTGTTGGGTTGTAAGATCGCAGACTGATCTCTTTGGGGTACTCGTAATCAAACAATATCTCAGGATTCATACAATCTTTAGGCACATCAACCACCACAGGACCTGGTCTGCCACTGGCTGCGATAAAGAAAGCTTTTTTTATTATCTCAGGAATGTCTCTGGCATCGGTGACTAAGAAGCTGTGCTTAACAACAGGTCTTGATATACCTATCATATCGCACTCTTGGAATGCGTCATTACCGATTAAATTACTCGGAACCTGGCCCGAAACGATAACCAGTGGGATAGAGTCCATATAGGCGGTGGCAATACCAGTAATAGTATTCGTAGCGCCGGGACCTGAAGTGACTAATACCACACCGACTTCACCTGTGGCACGGGCATAACCATCGGCCATGTGTACAGCGGCTTGTTCGTGACGAACTAAGATGTGTTCAATTTTGGACTTTTCGTGCAGGGCGTCATAGATATCTAACACGGATCCGCCTGGATAGCCGAATATATGTTTTACGCCTTCGTCGATAAGTGAACGAACTATCATACTGGCGCCTGATAACTTCTCCATTTGTAAACCCTCATAGGTTACCGCTACGGTATGCAGTATCTCGATACAGCGACGGTAATCGCTTAAATATAGTGAGTTTGGATGGTGATCCTTACTCTCGAAATGTCAAACGACTTCACTATGGAAGTTATTTATCACCCTGTAAGGTGTGACATCTGTCTCAAATGAACAGAATTTCATCATATAAAAAAGAACACATATTTCAAGCTTTTTGTGTAAAAAAAGTCATTAAATGAAAAAAAATACGGTTCTAGGCATGATTTGATTAATTTTGAGCGTAATATTTCGATTAACTTCATTACGTTTGCGCATTAACACCATTTGCTGCAAAAAACTGACAGAGCCCAACCAACACAACAGCACTTAACATTAAGGCTGAAAAGGGGACCGCTGTGCCCGTATAAAACAGTGCGAGCAAAGGCCCTGCCATTGCGCCACAACCAAAACGTAACGTACCGATCACGGCCGTTGCCGTACCGGTCTCTTTTTGGAACTTCATTAACACGATAGCATCAGCATTGACCGACATGATCCCTAAAAATCCCATAAAAGGGATGAGCATTGCTACGGTATAATGAAAACTGAATTCAAAAAAATTAACCAGCAATAGTGCTGAACCTGCGACTATAGCGAGTAACGTTGCTACTTTCAGCATCAATCTTGAGCCGTAACGCACGACGATGCGGCTATTAATTATATTAGCCAACATGAGTGCTCCCACGTTGATACTAAACAAGATTACAAACAAAGATTTATCTAGACCAAACACCTCCATATAA
This sequence comes from Shewanella sp. MTB7, assembly GCF_027571385.1. Lineage (NCBI taxonomy): Bacteria > Pseudomonadati > Pseudomonadota > Gammaproteobacteria > Alteromonadales > Shewanellaceae > Shewanella > Shewanella sp. MTB7. The sequence continues at coordinate 2,576,127 of NZ_CP085636.1, forward strand.
ACGAAAGGAGAAGCGGTTAAATAACAGAAAAAAGCAAAAGATGTCAGTACGCCACTGGCGATATGCAATTTGGTACCTGGCTTGGTAAATACCACTGCATAGGCTCCAAAAAATGATTTTTGGCTGCGACTATTCCGGTCACTGTCGCTAGGCATCTTTAACTTCCAGATAACCAAAGTTAATAGCAAACAAGCATAAGTGGCCAAGATGAAGAAGATTAAATGCCACTCGCCAAATTCTAGAATAAGGCTACCTAAACTTGGGGCGATTAATGGCGCTAACATCATGATTAAACTTACGTAAGACATACCTTTAGCTGTGTTATCGCCATAAACTTCTTTGATGTAACTTGGTACAACGACAGTGGCTGCCGCGCCAATAAAAGCTTGTGCAAACCTTAGTGTTAAAAACAGTTCAATACTGGTGACGAAGGCCAAGGCCAAGCTGATAAGCATAAAGCCGGTTAACCCGAGTATCACCATTGGGCGTCGACCAATTCTGTCAGCCAAAGGGCCAAAGCACAGCATCCCTAGCGCATAACCAGCAAGGTACAGACTCAAAGATTGTTGAACGGTGGTGATGTCGGAATGAAAACTGCCAGCTAGGGTTGCCATCGCGGGTAGATACATGTCGATGGCCAAAGGCGTAATGGCGACAATTGCGGCCAACATTGGAATTAAAATGGTAAGGTTGATGATGGCTACAGGTGTAGTGGTAGACGGTGATTGCTGTGGTTCTGTTTGCACTGATACCTCTTGATATTAATTTTGTTAAAAAAGGGGATATGAGCGGTTTAACATGTCGAGTTTGGGATCACTAAGCTGAGTCAGTGAAAGAATATTGTACGACGTATTGTCTGAGTAAGCCATGTTGATATTGATGCTTTACTTAATAAAGTTGGCGCATTTTGTAACTAAACTTTATTCAAGAGTATAAGTTTTCGAAATGCAAATGAAGTTGCTATAGAATTGGCTTAGGGGTTTATTTGTGATGCGATAGCATTCTTTGACATTATTGAGTAAAAATATGAGAAAACGTATTTTTTTGGCTTTATTCGTTTCCCACCTGTTGGTCGCTGGTGGTGGATTTATGATGGGAATATACCTGTTACCTATTATAACTGCGCCCTCAGCGCCTAAGTTCTCTTCGTTGGAGCCGACGATTCAAAGCCGTGAGTTTAAAGGTCAATTTTCACGAGAGAGAGTTGATAGTGATCTGCTTCATTGGGGTGAAGGGGAAGTGTCTATCAATGCAGATAACATAGCTTTTTTGGGTAAACTTGCTCCAGGTCCTGACTATAGGCTATATCTGTCACCGGTGTTTGTTGAGACGGAAGCGGATTTTAATCGTTTTAAATCCTCAATGGTGCAAGTGGGAGAGGTTAAAACCTTCGAGAACTTTATGATACCTATACCTGTGGGTGTCGAACCATCCCAATACACTAGCCTTATTGTGTGGTGTGAAACATTCGGTCAATTCATCACATCAGGCGGTTATGCAAAAGTCGAGTGATGAAATGATACGTAATAGTTTTTATGCATCACTCTAGTCATCTTATTTATTAGCCGTTTCCAAAGGCTTGGTGGTAGGCAATCATAAAGTCTTGACGGATTGATTGCTCTAAATGGGATGCGCGCTCGGTGGGGCAAAAAATCATGATATGCACTTTTTGCTCTCCGGCCGGGCCGCTACTTATGTGAATATGTGGCTCCGAGCCCGGTAAGTCGACACCAGCATGCCTCTCTATGACGCTATTGTAGCGTATTGCCACTTCATTAAAGTCTTCACAGTGTTGTTCTATTTGAGTTAGCAGAGCTGGAAATAAGGGGTATAAGTTAACAAATTCAACCACAGTAATCGTCATGTTGTGGTAAACATAGCGCTTCATAAAATTCAGATTTTTTACCGGATAAGTAAAAAAGATGCTGTTTGGAAAAGTGGCGGTTTTGCCGGTGAAGTGATATTGACCATGGTGCAGATCTATCTCTTGAATGACGGTCGCCATCAAGTTGTGTTCGATAACTTCACCACATAAGGCACCGACCTCTATCCAGTCACCAATAACAAAGGAGCGTGAACTGGCCCGTTGAATTGAGCCTGTGAAGCAAAGAATAATCTCCTTAGAGGCAACAACGATGGCGATGGCGATGGCGGTTACCGACAAGGCAAATTTATTTATCTCCGTCTGCCAAAGCATAAACAGGACAACCATAAGTAATATGAAAGTGCCGTTCTTGGTTCGCGACATCCATTTACGCTGAGATTCGGTTAAAAAGGCCACATCGCCGCGGACCTTATAGATGATAAAGCGTTTGATTGCCGAAATTAAAATAATGATTAATAAGGTTAATAAAAGTTTATGGTTTGCCAAAAAGTCGATAACCAGAGTTAAATTGTCCACTAAACCCTCTTCAATACTTAAGTGTGCTCTGTTGCAATAAGTGATTTATAACATGTGTTAGTGCCAGAAACATAAGCAGATTTCATTTAACAGCAATAAATCAATCTTGTTCCAAGATTTTACCTCAGTAACTCCACAGAATGAAACAGATTAACTATGCTTTTAGTTATTGCTAAATGTCGCTGAGCTTCTGATTAAACCTATCCGATTTTGAGAAGTTATTGTCAATTATGAGAATTTGGCTGTTTAAGCATTAATCTGGGAGCCTGGATATGTTATCTGAACTTAAGTTTAAAACTCAGCTGTTAATGAGTTATGCGGTTATCTTATCTTTTATGTTTGTTATCGCGGTGGTGGTTTTCTTTAGCGTTAAATCCCTAGAGGATGATCTGAATTGGGTTAATCACACTCACTCCGTATTAGATAAAGCAGCAAAAGTTGAAGCCTCAGCTGTCGATATGGAAACCGGAATGAGGGGTTATCTTCTAGCGGGTAAGGATGAGTTTTTATCCCCCTATGAGCAGGGCGACAAAAGATTTAACGAACTGATGGTCGTACTCTCCTCCGATGTCAGCGATAACCCAGCACAAGTCAGTTTACTTAAAGATATATCCGTCACGATTGACGAGTGGCACAGTAAAGTGACCAAGCCTGTGATCGCGTTAAGAACCGAAATTGGCAATTCCAAGTCTATGAATGACATGGCAAAAATTGTAAAACAGGCCCGTGGCAAGCAGTTTTTCGATAAATTTCGTTCTCAGATTGACCTGTTTATTGCACGTGAAAATGAGTTAATGCTCAAACGCGAGAATAAGTTAACAGACAGTAGCGATTTAGATGAACTTAGGGAGTTAAATGCTTGGGTTCTTCATATCTACCGAGTTATTGTTATGGCACAAAATTTGCTAGCCTCTGCGGTCGATATGGAGACGGGGATGCGTGGTTTCTTGCTATCAGGACAAGAGAACTTTCTCGACCCCTATAGAGAGGGAAGCCTTCGTTTTAATCAGTTAAGTAATGAGCTGTCCATGCTGGTTGCCGACAATCCCCAGCAAGTTGCACTGTTAGCACAGAGTCAAATCACCATAGATGCTTGGGCCAATGAGGTGGTGAAGTTTCAGTTAGCGCTGCGTCGTGAGATTGGCGATGCAAAAACCATGGAGGATATGGCCAATCTTGTGGGCGAGGCGAGGCGAGGGGAAAGATCTATTTCGATAAATTCCGTCAGCAGATACAAACATTTAAAGACAAAGAGCTTGTGTTGTTGGCACAAAGGCAAGAATCTTTGGCGAATACTGAGTCCCTGTTAACTAATACGACTATTTTCGGCACTCTGTTAGCTATTTTTGTCGGGCTAGGGGTCGCGTTTAGGCTAACAAAACATATTGTGAATCAATTGGGGGGGAACTGACCTATATCGCCGAGATTGCCAGAAAAGTATCCAATGGCGATCTGAGTGTTGAGCTTAAGCAAAGTGGAGCTGCCCAAGGTATTTTTGCTGAGATTAAACAGATGCTGGTGACGCTAAAAGATAAGGCAAATTTGGCTCAGCGAATAGCTGTTGGAGAGTTAGACCTGGTGGCAAAGCTTGCCTCAGACAAAGATGAGTTAGGCATGGCATTAAAAGTGATGCTGCAGAATTTAAATAATGTTGCCGATCAGGCCGATGCCATAGCCTGTGGTGATTTTACTAAGGATGTGATGGTAAACAGTGAGAAGGACAGGCTGGGGATTGCCTTGCACGAGATGAAAACTCAGATAAAGCAACGTAATGCTTCTTTGTCACGCAGTTTAGGTCTGAACCAAGGGATAGTGAACATTGCTGTCGATGCCATTATCTCGATAAGAGAGGATGGCACTATCTTATCGGTTAATGACGCTACCGAGAGGATGTTTAAGCATTCAGCTGAGTCTCTTATAGGGCAAAATATTAAAATCTTGATGCCTGCCCCATTTCATCAGGAACATGATACCTATCTTAATAACTACAAAACCACAGGCATTAAGAAAATCATCGGCATGGGGCGTGAGATGCAAGCCCTGCGGAGTGATGGCAGCACTTTTCCTATCTATCTCTCAATCGGAGTGGTGAAACAAGGTGACGAAACCCTGTATACCGGATTTATTCGTGACATCACTCAACAGAAGAGTTTTGAGCAAGACATAATTAAACGTGAAGCAATAAATCGAGGCATGGTCGATACTTGTCTCGATGCTATCCTGTCTATCTCATCACATGGTGAAATACTTGCCTGTAATAGCGTCGCCGAAACTTTGTTTCAATATCGAAGCGAAGAGATTATGGGTAAAAAATCAATACTTTGATGCCAAGCCCTTTCTGCGAAGAGCATGATGATTACCTCAACAATTATCTGACTACAGGCATCAAAAAAGTCATAGGGAAAGGCAGAGAGGTCATTGGATTAAGAAAAGATGGCAGTACTTTCCCCATGTATCTGGCCGTTGGTGAGGTCAAGCAGGAAGATGGCGTCATTTTTACTGGCTTTGTGCGTGATATTACCAAGGAGAAGCAGTTTGAAAGCGATCTGCAACAGAGTAATGTAGATCTGATTAAACAAAATGAGTTAAAAAGCCAAGTGTCTCGCATTAATGACTTGACTCAAGGAGCATCAAATCTGATGGCGATGGCGGATGAGATCATCTCAGCATTAGCCGAGATGATGAAAGCGGGCCATGGCGTTATCTATATTTATGAACAAGGTGATGATGAACTCAGTTTATCAGGCAGTTATGCATTTAAGAAGAGAAAAGCGGTTTTACCCACAATAGGTATTGGTGAGGGTTTAGTTGGTCAATGTGCCAAAGAGCGGAAAACCATATTACTAACCCAAGTGCCTAGTGATTATATTCAGATTAATTCTGGCTTAGGGCAAAGTACGCCCCTCAATGTCATGGTCGTTCCGGTGTTGTTTGAAGAGGAGTTGATCGGGGTGATAGAGTTGGCCTCCTTTAAAGGCTTTAATGATGAACAGGTCGAAGTTATAGAGCTTATCTCAACCAATCTGGGGATCGTGATTAATAATCTCAGAAATCAAGAGCGGACTCAGACACTGCTGCTTGAGACACAGAGGCAATCAGAGGAGTTACAGTCCCAGCAGGAGGAACTTAAGAGTTCAAATGAGAGTCTATTAGAACAAACACAACTGCTGAAAACTTCCGAAGAGGAGCTCAAACAGCAAAGTGAAGAGCTCAAGGTTTCCAATGAGGAGTTAGAGGAGAAGCAAGTCTTCCTCAGAAGGCAAAAAAATGAGATCGAAGCGGCTAAAGAGGACCTCACGACTAAGGCTGATGAGTTGGCCCTAGCAAGTAAATATAAGTCTGAATTTTTAGCTAACATGAGTCACGAGCTCAGAACCCCTCTCAACAGCCTATTGCTATTGGCTAAAGGGTTGGCCGATAACAAGAGCCAGCACCTGGATGAAACCGAGGTTGAAGATGCTAAGATCATCTTTGATGGCGGTAATAATCTGCTCTGTCTGATTGCTGGGGATGGCCGTATGGGGATTTATCTGGCACAAGAGTACCAACCTAGCGGCATCATTCTTGACATTATGCTGCCAGATATCGATGGGCACCAAGTTCTCGAGCAGCTAAAGTTCAGTCTCAAAACTCGTCATATTCCCGTCGAGATTATCTCAGCCCACAGTGAAGACAAGAATTTGGCTCTAGTTCAAGGTGCAATAGGGCTACAGACTAAACCTGTCACTCAGGAAACATTATTGACAGTGTTTGATGATATAAAAGCGTTCTGCTCCTCAGAATTACGTCATCTACTAGTGATTGAAGATGATGTCGGCAATCAAGCGTCAATTGTTAGATTACTTAAGGGCTGTGATATCGATATTAAATGTGTCGAAGAGCTGTTATCGGGTCATTATGATTGCGTCATACTGGACTTAGGTTTACCCGATATTAGTGGCTTTGAGGTGCTCAAAAAAATTGAAGCCAGTGAATTGAAACGAGTACCCCCAGTGATCATCTATACGGGTAAGGAGATCACCGATGAAGAGCAAAGTGAGCTCGATGATGTCTCGCTTTTTCTCCACGATATAGAATCAAGATTCAGCAGTGATAGTCAGAAAAAAATTCACATGCTTCACGATGAAGATGCCATGTTTCAGGGGCGTAAAGTGTTAATTGTCGATGATGATATGAGAAACACCTATGCCCTGTCAAAAAAATTGATTGAGTACGGGTTTGAGGTCGATATGGCTCACAATGGCAAGGAAGCTGTAGAACAGTTATTAGTGGAGAAAAACTTTGAACTGGTGTTAATGGACACCATGATGCCTGAGATGGATGGCTATGAGGCTACAAAACAGGTAAGAGCTATGAAACATTATAAACAGCTCCCTATCATTGCATTAACAGCAAAGACGATGCTAGAGGATAGAGAAAAATCATTACAATCAGGCGCCTCAGAATACCTAACTAAACCGATCGATTTTGAGAAGTTACTATCGATTATGCGGATCTGGTTATTCAAGCATTAGCTTAGGGAGGGGATATATGTTGATTATGAAACCGGAAGATATGCAGGAATTTGAAATTAATCAGTTGCTGGAAGCTATTAACTTTCGTTATGGTTATGATTTTCGAGATTATTCTAGAGCCTCACTTGAGAGAAGGGTTTTACACCGGGTACAACAATCAGATCTAGGTTCAGTCTCTGAGATGGTGCCAAAAGTGATGCATGATATTGAGTTTTTCGAGCTGTTTCTGCGTGATATGTCAGTCACTGTGACTGAAATGTTTCGAGATCCTAAGGTATTTAAGAGGTTACGCCAGGAGGTCTTTACTCAACTCAGAACCTATTCGAGAGTCAATATTTGGCATGCTGGTTGTGCTACGGGTGAAGAGGTGTACTCTATGGCGATTATGCTTAAGGAAGAGGGATTACTCGAACGAAGCAGGATATATGCCACTGATTATAATAATCACTCCCTAGATATTGCCGAGAAGGGAATATATCCAGCGGATAAAATGAAAACCTACACAGAGAATTATCTGGCCGCTGGCGGCAAGGCATCTTTTGCTGATTATTACCAAGCAAAATTTGGTTCGGTAAAAATGGCCGAGTCATTGAAAAATCATATCACTTTTGCTAACCATAATTTAATGAAAGATCAACCTTTTGCTGAGATGCAGCTGATTGTATGTCGAAATGTGCTTATCTATTTTAATCCTAGATTGCAGGATAGAGTGCTTAACCTCTTTAAAGATAGCCTGATCTCAAGAGGATTTTTGTTATTGGGTGATAAAGAGAGCATTGACTATAGTCACGTTAATTCATCTTTCGAAGCTGTAAGTAAAAAAGAAAAAATTTTCAGGCGGTTGATGCATGTATGAAGCAATAGTTGTGGGAGTGTCTGCTGGTGGCTTGCATGCACTTAGTCAGTTTTTACCCTGCTTGCCTCCACATTATCCATTGGCAGTGATAGTCGTTCAACATCGTCATAGAGATTCAGATGATTTCTTGGTCAATCACTTAAATAATTTGTCTGCTGTTGAGGTAAAAGAGGCTGAGCCAGGAGAACTTATTCAGCCAGGTTACGCTTATATTGCTCCCGCTGGTTATCACCTCTTGGTCGAGCGGGATAAAACATTAAGTCTGAGTATAGACCTCCCTGTTAATTACTCCATTCCTTCCATCGATGTCTTATTTCAATCTGCCGCCACTTGCTACAAAAATCATCTAATAGGGCTTATACTTACCGGAGCAAACTCAGATGGAAGCTTAGGTCTGCAAACGATAAAACAATTTGGTGGATACGCCATCGTTCAAGACCCTCAAACTGCCGAGGTCGATGTAATGCTGAAAGCTGCGATAGATTTGGTTGAAGTTGATAATATCCTTTCCATTGTCGATTTGGGGAATTTCTTTGCACAATGTCAATTTGAGTCTCAGTCAGTAGGCGATAAGGAGGGGGAGGCATGAGTGACTTTTTTCCAAAAATCCTTGTTGTTGATGATGAGCCCAATAACCTGCGAGTCTATGAGCGTATTTTAGCTCCGCTTAAATTAGATATCATTAAAGCTCATTCGGGTCAGCAAGCCTTAGCGATTGCTCATAAGCATGATTTTTTTCTGATTTTAATGGATGTTCAGATGCCAGGTATGGATGGATTTGAAACAGCCTCACTCATCTTAGATCATCCCAAGACATCTCATATACCTGTGATATTTATTACCGCATTTGCCCGTGATGAAACTTTCGAGTTCAAAGGCTATATGAATGGCGCGGTGGATTATTTAGTCAAACCAATTAATGATGAGATTTTGAAAAGTAAATTGGGTGTGTTCTTAGAGCTTTATAAAGAGCGAATTAAATTAGACAAAGCTTTTAAAATAAAGGAAAAAGCTGAAGAGGAGTTAAAAGTACATAAGGAGAATCTCGAAGAGACAGTTAAAGCGAGAACCAAAGAGTTACAAGAGTCTATTGAACATTTATTAGCCACTCAGGACAAGTTGGTTAAAGTTGAAAAAATGGCCTCTTTAGGACGTTTGGTTACAGGTGTTGCTCACGAACTAAACACTCCAATTGGGATTTGTGTGACCGCAGCATCCTTTATTGAGGAGGAGACAATTCGGATCCATAAAAGTCTGATTGATCAAACATTAGATTCATGTGATCTTTCCGCTTTCTGTGAGTCATCGATTCAAGGGTCTGAAATGTTACTTTCAAACCTAAGTCGAGCGACTAACTTGATTAAGAAGTTTAAGTTAATCGCGGTTGATGTATCGACGGAAGAGTTATCTACGTTAAATTTGATGTCACATATTGATGAAATCATCATTCAAACCTTACCAAGTTTAGATCTCACTCATCATCAGATCACCATTGAAGGAGATAAAGAACTGACGGTGGTGACTTATCCAGAGACATTGAAACAGGTATTAAAGGAATTAATGCTTAACTCCATCACTCATGCATTTGAAAGTGAGGTTGATGGCCGTATTGCGATTGATATTAAAAGAGTGGAGGATAAAGTTCGCCTCTGTTTCCGTGACAATGGCCGAGGTATAGAAGCTGAAACCTTGGGCATGGTATTTGAACCTTTTTTTACCACAAGTAGGGGGACTGGAGCGAGTGGTTTAGGCTTGTATATCGTGTTTAACTTAGCTACTCATGTACTTAAGGGTGAAGTGTCCTGCAGCAGCCAAGTTGGCGAAGGAACTGAAGTTATCATCACTTTTCCCCTTGAACATAGATATTAGCGGGTCTTAAAGTGGCTTAAATTACTATGTTAATTATAAATTGGTTGAATGAATTGTGATAAACAACACAAAAACAAATTGTTAATGGCTAACTTAGCGCAGCGTCACACATACTAAAAATACTATGTAATATCATTTAGATAAAGCTATATTGATAGAATAAATAGGATTTATCGAAATGAAAAAAATATTACTAGTTGGTCTAATTACCAGTTTATTTCTGGCTCCAGCATCTGCTAAAAATCTTGACACAGACACAGCGCTTGGCATGGCAAGTTTAATGTTCTGTACAACAGTTTACAGTGAAAATGAAATGCAAATGGAGGGCACTATCGTGAGTCAGTCGATGAAGGCACATCAAAATGCTGGTATTGATGCAATGATAATGTCAAAAGAGACCAGTGAGCAACTAGATGAGCACATGGCTAAGTTTCAATCAGCGAGTACTGAGCAACAAATTAAATTATGTGACCAAGCTATTCAATTTGCGCGCGAAAGTGACTTTGTAAAAGTGAACGCGTCATAAATCAAATTTCCCATCGTTAATGATCTATATCTATGCCTCCTACTAAACTTTAATGATAGTAAGTAGGAGGTTGTTAGACTTAAGACTCTCAAATTACTCCACATAACGGGTGTGCAACGTCATAAAAAGTTTTATGTTACTTTTCTGATGTTTACCTGCGTTTAGCGATGATAAATAGATTTTGAATGCTAAGACTTTTTCGCCCTAGACTTGTTTCGAGTTTAATTTTTAAGTTGTTCAACAAAGTGATTAAATAAAACAGCACTCTTTTTTGGGGATTCAATCATAGGGAGGTGACCTGTGTTTTTAAGTAATATTACTTGAACATTATTGAGTAATGGACAAATCTTATCCAGGGCACTTTTGTCTAAAATTCTGTCTTTCTCACCCCATATAATCAGTACCGGAACTTGAATTCTATTTAAGTAAGGGAGAAGATCATTATGGTGAAAATCATTAAATATCTTGTGATGTAATCGTTTTTTATGTGCCTGAAGTGCCAAGTGTGTTTGCTTTAGAAATTTTGGGATATGAGTTGACTTATAGAAAGTGTAGTTAAAGTATTCAATCGGATTTGTGCAATCAATCAATGGATTGGGACGGTTCGAAGCCAAATCACGAAACATATCGCTCTTAATTGGGCTATCGATACCTGCATTATCAAATAAAGTGACCGATAGAACTTCCTTGGGAAATAGGGCTGCATAGGTTGCAGCAATCTGTCCTCCCATAGAACTGCCAAGTATATGAAAAGGGGCTAGTTGGATTTTGGTAACAAACAAATGGACACGTTTAACCTGCGCTTCGACACTGTAGTCGGCATCAAACGGTGAATCACTCTCTCCATGCCCAAGTAAATCCAATGCAATGATTCGATATTTTTTATTTAAAAATAACGACATTTGCAGCCAGTTATCCTTGTTTGCGGTAAAGCCATGGAGCATAAGGAGTATTGGTTTATCGTTTATTTTGTTGCTTATCATTACGTTATCTAGATAAACATAATGCTCACCAAGTAGAGTGATATGTTTACGGTTGAATCCAGAGAAATAACGGATGATGTAAGTTATTAATCGATATAGGTATGAGGGGATAAAATAGACAAAGATTAAGGCAATTAGCAGTATTAGCATGAATGTAGATATAAAAAACCAAAACATGAAGTTCTCCTATTAAAAGTGACACGTTTTCCTACGCTAAACTAAAGAGTGTGAAACTATCACTATTGTTACAGTAGCATAGTATTTACTGTGAGCTTGATAATGTAGAAGATATGGCTTGCTTTAAGAGCGCTATCCTGATGATGAATTAAGCTCTTTAGATATGATCATTGCCGCAGACTATGATGAGGAAAATGGATTAATTATTCCTGTTAAGATCGATTTTGAGACACTTTGACAGCGATTGTTAGTACCAAGTTTGGCTTGTAAATTAGTAAGATGAAAAGAAATCGTTCTTTCTGAACGATCCAGTATTTTAGATATTTCCCAGGTGGTTTTACCTTCACAAATCCAAGCTAAACACTCTTTTTCCCTTTGTGTTAAATACGTACAAACTTTATCAATATTCTTATTAACTCTTTGATAACTATCTAATAATTCTGGAATGATTAATGGGACGCAAATATAAGCATTTGAACATATAGTGTTTAATGATTTTGCATGTTTTGAATTAGCAAAACTGATTAATCCAAAACCTTGGTTCTTGGTATGTATAGGAAAGCTAAACCCTGAAAATAAACCGACACTTTTTGCCTGCTCTATTACATTTTGTTCTTTTTTTATATTATTGTGTTGTTTTAGCATACTCCAAATTATGGGTGAATAATTCGATATACAATAATCAAGAACAGGATCATGCTTAATTAGGTTTTCATTATTATAGTATTCCTTCCAATGTTTAGGGTAGTTATCTAAAATAAATAAGTCTGTTTTAATCATAGATGTTGGGTTTACTATAACAAATAGAAAATATTCACAACGAAGAAATAAAGTTAACTCAGATAGACATAAGTTAATGTCATTATTACTTTCAGATTGACGAAGTTTATTGTTAATTTCAAATACCATGCCAATGTCAAAATTATTCATTTAAAATCCATTTCATGTATATACTTAGATTGTGTGTCTTTTGTCATGCTAGCACATTACACTCTGTTCCGCATTGCTAACAACTGCTTATATTATATTATTAAACTAAAGTCGTAGTGGGAAGTAAACCTTGTAAAGATCTGTATTGATAAGAACAGTGTCGTAACCCTGTAAGATAATACAGGGTTACGAATTACTCATGATTGCTATAGTGATTTCCAAAGGGAGGTGGTATGACTATCATTATAAAAAAATCAGAGTTCCTTACTATTCCAGATAGAGAATATATTGGTTTGTTGCGCTTGCGTTATCAAGTATTTATTTTAAGATTGCAGTGGGAATTAACTTCAGGGCTAGGTATTGAATCAGACCAATATGATAATGCGGATGCTAAATATATATACGCTTGCGATAATACTGATAAAGTTAACGGTTGTTGGCGCTTACTACCTACTACCGGAGACTACATGTTAAGAACGGTATTCTCAGAATTACTTGGTGATCAAGATGTTCCTAATGACCCTACTATTGTTGAGTTAAGTCGATTTGCGGTTGAAAAACAGAGTTCAACAATGAATGGGGTAAGTAGTGAAATAACAATGAAACTTTTCGAAGCTATATACACTTATGCGATAAGTAATGGGATAAAAGAATATGTTTCAGTGACATCCACAGCTATTGAAAGGTTTTTGAAACGAATTAAAATCCCTTGCCATCGTATTGGTGATCAACAGGTTCATTTACTAGGTTCAACCAAATCAGTTGTGTTATCTATGCCTGTTAATGATATTTTTAAAAAAGCAGTGATATATTAATAATGTGAAGCTAAAGGTTATATATTTATAGTCGTGTAGTCTTAGAATTGACGATGTGGAGTTAAATAGGTGGTTGGTGTAAATGAATCTAGGTGTTAACTATTATGTAAATAAAGAGGTTGTCAATGACAAAATGTATTCCGATAATAATTGGTGGTGTAATTCAAGACGTTGTAGGTGGAAAAACTAAAGAGCTAACATTAAGTAATGAACAGAAGGTTTTCATTCCTGTTCTTGATAGTAATCATATTAATTTATTAATAGGAAGCAAAATAAAAATCAATCTAACATTAAATCAAATAATTAATTTTCTATATACTGTTGGACAGCGTTGGAAGAGTGAAGAGTATGCTCGTCGCCGAACATATATTAGAAATTTAAAACAGTGCCTTGGGTATTCAAGTGAAATGGCAAAATTAGAAGCAAATTGGATTGCAATGTTGCTTTGCTCCAAAAGTGCTTTATATGACATTGTAAAATATGACTTAGGCTCGCTGCACATTATTGATGAATGGATTGCTCAAGGAGAGTGCTATGTTAAAGCATTTCCCAAGGGGAAGTCTGTGCACTTATTGGCTGGTAATGTACCTCTGTCAGGAGTGACTTCTATTCTTAGGGCTATTTTAACTAAAAACGAGTGCATTGTTAAAACATCTTCAGCAGATCCATTTACCGCTACGGCATTGATATCAAGCTTTATTGACACTGATGCTGACCACCCTATAACTCGCTCTATGTCGGTGATGTATTGGTCGCATGATGAAGATATTTCTCTGCCAAAAATAATAATGAAACATGCTGACGTTGTGGTGGCTTGGGGGGGAGATGAAGCTATTAAATGGGCTGTTAAGTATACACCAGCTAATATTAACATTCTAAAGTTTGGTCCGAAGAAAAGCATCAGTATTGTGGATAACCCAGAAGATATGATTATAGCGGCAACGGGTGTAGCTCATGATATTTGCTTTTATGATCAGCAAGCATGTTTTTCTACCCAGAATGTATATTACATAGGAGATAAAATAAGTTTATTTATTGATGAACTTGAAAAACAGTTAACTCTTTATGAGAATATTTTACCAAAAGGTTTTCAAAGTTTTGATGAGAGAGCTGTTTTTAGTTTAACAGAAAAAGAATGTTTATTTGCAGGGTATAAAGTGAAAAAGGGGATAAACCAAAGTTGGTTAATTGTTGAATCACCTTTAAATGCACTCGGTAGTCAACCTTTATCACGTTCTGTCTATGTTCATCATGTCTCAGAATTATCTGACATACTTCCTTTTATTAATGGGAGTACTACGCAAACAGTCTCGATAACTCCATGGGAATCCTCATTTAAATATAGAGATCAACTCGCTGAACGTGGTGTTCAGCGTATCGTTGAATCAGGTATGAATAATATATTTAGAGTCGGTGGTTCCCATGATGGTATGCGCCCTCTTCAGCATTTAGTTAATTATATATCTCAAGAGAGGCCATCTGATTATACAACAAAAGATGTTGCTGTAGGAATAGAACAGACACGTTATTTACAAGAAGATAAGTTTTTAGTTTTTGTCCCATAATTTAAAAGGAAATCATATGGAATGCTCAAGTCTTTGCTTCGCGATAGATCATGTTATTCATCTTGATAATGATAAAGAAATCAGAGTTTGGGAGACGTTACCAAAAGATAATACTGAGTTAAGGAATAATACAATTCTTATCGCTTCAGGTTTTGCTCGAAGAATGGATCATTTTGCAGGTTTAGCTGAATATCTATCAAGCAATGGTTTTCATGTTATTCGTTATGACTCACTTCATCATGTTGGCTTGAGTAGCGGAAATATTAATGAGTTTTCAATGTCGATTGGTAAAGATAGTTTGCTTATCGTAATCGAATGGCTTAAGGGGCGTAATATTAATAAGTTAGGTTTGATTGCTGCAAGCCTATCTGCTCGTATTGCATATGAAATAGCAAGTGAAGTAGATTTATCTTTTTTAGTGACAGCTGTTGGGGTTGTAAATTTGAGAGATACATTAGAAAGATCACTCAAGTATGATTACTTACAATTAAATATTGAAGACTTACCTGAAGATCTAGATTTTGAAGGTCATAATTTGGGCTCTAAAATTTTTGTGACTGATTGTTTTAAACATAATTGGGACACGTTAGAGTCAACAAAAAGTAAAATGAAAGATTTAAACATTCCATTTATTGCATTTACTGCTAATAACGATGATTGGGTTAAACAATCTGAAGTGTTGGAGGTGATGGGTTGTATTACGTCTAAAAAATGCAAACTTTACTCCTTAATTGGCAGTTCCCACGATTTAGGTGAAAATCTTGTAGTACTAAGAAATTTTTATCAATCAGTGACTAAGGCTGCAATATCTTTGGATAATGGATCAGTAGATCTAAATGTTGAAATTATCGAACCAGGGTTTGAAGTGTTAACGAGTGTCACAGTACAAGAGCGAAGATTAAAAAATAAAATTGAAAATGAATTTCTAGAGTTGATGAATTAATAGCCATATCCCGTGATATCAAATAAAGGAAAATATTATGAAGTTCGGAAATATTTGTTTTTCATATCAGCCACCTGGTGAGACTCATAAACAGGTAATGGATCGTTTTATTCGACTTGGTGTTGCTTCGGAAGAGCTTGGTTTCGATACATACTGGACTCTTGAGCACCATTTTACAGAGTTTGGTCTTACAGGTAACCTTTTTGTTGCTGCAGCAAATCTACTTGGCCGAACTAGCACATTGCAAGTAGGAACTATGGGCGTAGTACTGCCTACGGCTCATCCAGTTCGTCAATTAGAGGATGTGTTGTTATTGGATCAAATGTCTAAAGGTCGCTTTAACTTTGGCGTTGTCCGAGGTTTGTATCATAAAGATTTTCGAGTATTTGGCGTCAACATGGAAAATTCACGTGGGATAACTCAAAACTTCCATAAAATGATCATAGATGGCGTAAAGACAGGAAGAGTAAGCTCTGATGGAGAGCATATTGAATTTCCTGAAGTTGAGGTTTATCCAACAGCTTATTCGAAGGAGATTGCAACGTGTATGACTGCTGAATCAGCCAGTACAACGGAGTGGTTAGCTGAACGTGGATTGCCAATGGTGCTTAGTTGGATAATTGGAACCAACGAGAAAAAGGCACAAATGGATCTTTATAATGAGATTGCGACAGAGCATGGTCATGATATTACTAAGATTGACCATTGTATGACATTTATATGTTCTGTTGATAAAGATAGTAATAAGGCCCGTGAAATATGCCGTGCTTTCCTAGCTAATTGGTATAACTCTTATGTTAATGCCACCAATATATTCAATGATAGCAACCAAACTCGTGGTTATGACTATCATAAAGGTCAATGGCGAGATTTTGTATTAAAAGGTCACACAAATAGTAGAAAGCGTGTTGATTACAGTTATGAAATTAACCCTGTAGGTACACCTGAAGAGTGTATTACCATTATACAACGTGATATTGATGCCACAGGAATCACTAATATTACCTGTGGTTTTGAAGCAAATGGTAGTGAAGATGAAATTGTGGATTCTATGGGGCGCTTTATGACTCAGGTGGCTCCTTTTTTGAGAAAACCTAGCTAATCATTAATATATTTAGTTAAATATAGTAAGGAACACACTATGAAATTTGGATTGTTTTTCCTCAATTTTCAGCTCGATGGTATGACGTCAGAAGAAACCTTAGATAATATGGTTAATACAGTCTCTCTTGTAGATTCTGAAGAATATCATTTCGATACAGTTTTCATCTATGAACATCACTTTTCTAAGAACGGCATTATAGGTTCTCCTATTACAGCTGCAGGTTTTTTACTTGGGATGACTAATAAACTGCATATTGGTTCTCTTAATCAAGTGATTACAACTCATCACCCAGTGCGTGTAGCTGAGGAGTCAAGTTTATTAGATCAGATGTCTGAAGGTCGTTTTATTCTTGGTATCAGTAATAGTGAAAATGACTTTGAGATGGATTTTTTCAAGCGTCAACGTTCATCTCGACAGCAACAATTTGAAGCCTGTTATGACATCATTAATGATGCGTTGACGACTGGCTATTGCCATCCTCAAAATGATTTTTATGATTTTCCAAAAGTGTCAATCAATCCACATTGCTTTAGTGAAGGAGGTCCTAAACAATATGTTACTGCAACAAGTAAAAGTGTCGTTGAGTGGGCAGCAAAGAAAGCACTACCTTTGACTTTTAAATGGGATGATAGTCTTGTAGATAAAGAAAGTTATGCAGTGCTGTATAATAAAGTTGCTATGGAGCATGGCATTGATACTTCAAGTGTGGAACATCAACTTACGGTTATTGTTAATTTGAATTCTGACGGTAATGTAGCTCGTGAGGAGGCTAAGGAGTATTTAAAGAATTACATTTTAGAAACATATCCAGATATTGATCATGTTACTAAATTAAATTCAATTATTAGTGAGAATGCTATTGGTACTGATGATGATTATTATGCACCTATTAAATTAGCCGTTGATAAGACTGGTGTTAAAAATATTTTGTTATCATTTGAATCTATGAAAGAACATTGTGATATTAAAGGTGTGATTAATATGGTAAATGAAAAAATTGCTAGTAATATTAAGGCGTAGTATTTGTTAGTTTTTAAATAGTGGTAAGAATGTATTTGTCTGCCGCTATTTAAAGCTTTATTAATGATTTCGATAATTCAGGTTGTATATGAATACTCAATACATGGTTGAAAAACATCAAGTTATAGTAAGCTCAGAAATCGATGATCTTATATTCATGAGTAATCCAAATGAATGGTCATTTGAAGAGCAAAAAGAGATTCAAGATAAACTTATCCTTCAAGCATTTAACTATCATTATAATAGGAATGAAGATTATAGGAACTATTGCATTACACAGCATGTTAATGAAAATATCACTTCAATTGATGATATTCCTGTATTCCCAACATCTGTTTTTAAATATATAAAATTACATACAGCTAGAGAGCGTGAGATTGAGAATTGGTATACAAGTAGCGGTACAAACGGTATGAAAAGTCATATTGCTCGCGATCGGCTAAGTATTGAACGATTACTTGGTTCAGTTAATTTTGGAATGAAGTATGTTGGTAATTGGTTTGAGCATAAAATGGAGTTGGTGAATCTTGGTCCTGATCGTTTTAACACTAATAATGTATGGTTTAAGTATGTGATGAGTTTGGTTGAGCTTCTTTATCCAACTGAATTTACAGTAGATGATGATATTATCAATTTTGAAAAAACAATGCATCACTTGTTTCGTATTAATAGCACGACAAAAGATATCTGTTTAATCGGTCCTCCTTACTTTATTTATCTTTTATGTCAGTATATTAAAAAAAATAATATTATTTTTAATGCTGGGGGACGATTATATATTATCACTGGTGGTGGTTGGAAATTAAATCAAAATGAGTCTTTAAATCGTGATGATTTCAATCAAATGTTGATGGAAACATTTCATCTTCACGATATAAATCAAATTAGAGATACCTTTAATCAAGTTGAGTTAAATACATGTTTTTTTGAAGACGAATATCAACGAAAGCATGTTCCTCCATGGGTATATGCTCGCGCTCTTGATCCTGTAACATTACTACCAGTTGCTGATGGTGAACAAGGATTATTGAGTTACATGGATGCATCATCAACAGGATATCCAGCTTTTATTGTAACAGATGATATTGGCATCATTCATCATGTTAAAAGCCCTGATCCTTACCCTGGAACAAAAGTTGAAATAGTGAGGAGATTAAATACACGTGCACAGAAGGGATGTGCACTCTCTATGACGAAGGCTATTAAAGTAAATGGTTAATGCGATATGGTGGATATATGAAGATGAAATGTAACATATCAAGGATAGAGTCAACAAATAACAATATATATAAAATATATATTAAACTTCAACAACCTATTAGTTTTAAAGCTGGACAGTATATATATGTTTATTTAAATGATAGCAAGAAACAACCATTCTCGATTGCTAGCTGTCCTACAGACAATAGTATGATTGAATTACATATTGGTAGTTCTAATAAAAACTGCTCTTTAGATACGATGGAATTCTTCGTTGATGCTTTAATGCACAATAGTACTATTGTAATTGATGCTCCACATGGAGAAGCATGGCTACGTGATGACAGTAACAAACCAATATTATTAATTGCTGGTGGCACTGGCTTATCTTATATCAACAGTATTCTTAGAAACTGTTTAAATCGAAGCTTCACTCAACCTATTTATGTTTATTGGGGGGTAAAAAATAGTGGTTTTCTGTATGCTGACGATGAACTGCAAGCATTATCTTACAAATACAGTAACTTAAAATATGTACCTGTGGTTTTAGAAGATGATGAAGATACGTGGTTAGGCAAGAAAGGAACCGTCATTGATGCCGTAATGGATGATTTTACCGTTCTTACTCTTTTTGATATATATGTCTGTGGGCCTAATCTGATGACAAAGGCGGCAAAAGAGCAATTAGTTGCAAAAAGAAATGCGAATTTAGATCAAATGTTTTCCGATGCTTTTGCATATATGTAGTATTTTTGAACTGAGTATAGCGTCATTAAATCGCGGATTATATCCTAAGAAAAATAGATTTAATCAATGTGAATCTTAGAACTTAAGGATTTGCTAAATACAAACTCCTCTTCATTATCGAGCCAGAGTGGATATTTCATCATTATGTTGATAAAAGAGGTACTTGATAGATGTTTGGCAAGCCACCTTCGCACATTTGGGCAAGGAGATGCGTCGAACCAGGTTTTATCCACATGGGCAAACTGTCGTACGAATGGGTAGATAGCATAGTCGGCGATACACGCTGTATGACTAAGTAAGTTATTGTGTTTCGTCAAAAAGTTTTCCAGTTGGGAGATAAACATCATGCCCTGATCGCGATAATGAGTTTGAGTGAATTCAGGGTATCTGTCAGCATATTTGTACCTGTCTAACCAAGGCTTAAACTCATGATCATTATTGCTGATTAAGCTCATGGCCACCGCTTGTAACTCCGGCTGCTTGGCGAGTAATAGGTCCCTAGGGTCGTTTTGCATTAAAGCCCAACGCATAATATCGATACTCTCATCAATCACTTGGTTATCTGCAGTGATGAGTATCGGCACGGTCCCCTTTGGAGATGCATTTAACAGGTGTGGAGGTTTATTTTTAAGCATAATCTCCCTTAACATGACTTGAGTGCTGGATAGATAAATAGCAAGTCGAGCACGCATGGCATAGGGACAGCGTCTAAAAGAGTAGAGAGTGGCTAAAGACATGGTTTTCTCTGGTGAGCAGCTTGAATTCGATACTATGTTGTGGTTTTTTTTATCAAAAAACAATTAAGATTTAATAACCTTACTTTTTATCTCTGTTTATTTTATGGTGACCCATGTAAGATTCTCGCTGTTTTTTGCGAGCCAGCTCACTATTTGGGTTGGTTTACCATTGAGTCAATATGCACTGGAGATTAAGCTCCAGCAAGCAGTAGAGGTTAGTATGTCCCAAGTTGTTGTTTGTGCCCTTTATAAGTTTGTTTCCCTTCCTGGTTTTGAATTGATCCAGAAGCCCCTATTAACCGAAATGGAAAAATCAGGCATTAAAGGCACCTTGTTGTTGGCTAACGAAGGGATAAATGGTACGGTTGCAGGCTCACAAAAGGCAATTGATAACTTGCTTAGTTGGCTGGCCGAACAACCAAGTCTTGATAATATAGTGCATAAGTTTTCGTTTGATGCAACCATGCCTTTTTACCGTACTAAGGTAAAACTAAAAAAAGAGATCGTGACCATGGGAGTAGAGGGAATTGATCCCCTGAAAGTGGTTGGCACTTATGTTAAGCCCAAAGATTGGAATGCGCTCATTTCAGATCCAGAGGTGTTACTGGTCGACACCCGTAATGAATATGAAGTGAAGATAGGGACCTTTAAAAATGCTGTCGATCCTAAGACCGACACATTTCGTGAATTTCCAGCTTATGTAAAAGAACATCTCGATCCTGCGAAACATAAAAAAGTGGCCATGTTTTGTACTGGCGGGATCCGCTGTGAAAAATCCACCGCTTACCTTAAGGAGCAGGGTTTTGATGAGGTTTATCACCTTGAAGGTGGCGTGCTTAAGTATCTTGAAGAGGTTAAGCAGGAAGAGAGCTTGTGGCAAGGTGAGTGTTTCGTGTTTGATAATAGGGTTGCCGTTAACCATAATCTGGAAAAAGGTCAATATGATCAATGTAACGCGTGTCGTATGCCGATAACAGAGATTGAGCAAACCAGTGAGGCATTTGTTCAGGGTGTGAGTTGTCCTTATTGTATCGATACTATTTCAGATAAACAGCGTCAACGCTTTGAAGAACGCGAGCGCCAAATGCAACTGGCAGATATACGTGGTGAGGCTCATATCGGTAGCGATGTCGGTGTGGTGATTCAAAACCGCCGAGAGTACAAAGAAAACCTTAAGAAAGCACAGCTTAAGGTTAATATAAAAAATAGAAATTAGTGAGTTGGATGTTGAAATGGCGTCTATACTCATTTGGTAATAAGAGATTTATTGATCCTGTATCGGGCGATTAATACTTCAATGCTGTTGAAAAAGCCGTCTTTGACGGCTTTTTTTTGTTTCTGTCATTGAATAATTTTCTCTTTATTTTATCCATTTTCAAGCTCATCAATTTACTTCCCAATTGAGTATTCTTAGTTATTAATATTTAACTATTTATATTTTTGTCATGGGTATCTTTTTTATTTTTACTCTTTGCGTTCTATTTTTCAGAATATTCTAAATAGTATTTGTGAATTTACAAATTTAATAATGGATGTAGTTTTGTTCAAAGAAACAACAAAAATAATTAAATAGGAATAGATAATGAAACAGTGCAAAGAAAAGTTAATAGTATCAATATTATTTGGATGTTCTGCTGGTATCGCCAGTTATGGCGCACAAGCGATAGAAATACAAGTCGATCCATGGACGTTAAATATAAATGGCAATGTTAATGGCCATCTGTCTTATGTGCAGTGTGATGACAGTACTAATGTCGTCGCGGGTAACCCATTATTATGTACAGGCGATGATGCAACCTCTGTTGCAAATGGATATTTACCAACAGGTATCGATTTCGGAATTTCCAGAACGGTTAATGATTATCATGTTGCCGTGCACTTTGCTTATGAAGGAGGAACAGTGACAAATGGACCATTTAATTCTGGGGGCACAACAGAGTCTTTTAGAGGATATTTAACCATTGAAAATGAACATTATGGTGAGGTTAAAATTGGACGAGATTACGGTGTATTCGGAATAGACGTCATTTTGTCTGATATGTCTTTATTGGGCGTAGGAGCCTCAGCCATCATAAAATCCCCATTAAATACCACATTGGGTAGTTCAGGATATGGTTACATATTTGTCGACCGTTTAGCACAAATTAACTATTCGTTTCCTACCAAAAATAGTGTGAGTGCAACTGTCGGTGTATATCAACCGCTTGATCCATCAACCCTTGGAGCTGAAAATACCTATGTAGGAGACTCTGGCTCTAAAACACCAGGTTTCCATGGAAGATTAAAGTATGAGTTTGATCAAGGCTTTATATCTAGCACCTGGTTAGTTCAGAAGGTTGATAACGAAGATATTAGTGAGACGGCTTTTGCGTGGGATGTCACGGGTAAAATGAATTTTGGGGCGCTTTCTCTTGTGGCATCTTACCATGATGCGAAAGGTGTTGGTCACTCTGGGTTGTTTTTCGATGGCATCGATGCTCAAGGTAATGCGAGAAATTCTAATGGTTACTTTGTGCAAGCCATGTATAGCTTTACAGATACTCGTTTAGGTATTAATTATGGAATATCAACATTAGACAGAAATGCCAACGACCCGTTGATTAATCTTAAACAAAGTGAAAAAGTGACATTTGGTGCCTATCATAGCTTGTTTGAAGGCCTAACTTTGGTGGCTGAGGTTTCTCTGTATGAATCTGAAAATAATAAAAATCAAAGCATTGATAACCTAGGGGTAAATTTAGGCGCTGTGTATTTTTTCTAATATAGAACATTAAACTAAATGTAATATTATTAATAACCACTTAGTGATATCAATCAATGTGACTAAGTGGTTCTTTGTGAGGTTTTTATGGATTCAATTAGAGGTAGAGCTATTTCAAACGTTCAAATTGATAATGACAGAGTATTGGTCACAAAGTGGTGTTTTTCTGCTGGTGCAGAAACTCGTTGGCATCATCACCGTTTAGATTATATTGTGGTTCCTGGTATGGATGGGCGTTTGTTATTAGAAACAAGTAGTGGCAATGATATTATTGAATTAGAAGCGGGTAAAGCATACTCACGGCTATCAGGTGTTGAGCATAATGTGGTTAACATTAATGATTTTGACTTTTCATTTGTAGAGATAGAACTTAAATAAACATCGCTTATATTTAACCGTTGTTTATCTTGCTTGTCCTGAATTATATTCCATCCTACAGAACTCGATAAAGGCTTGAGTTAACTCAGGAAGCTCTTTTTGTGTCAGCCACATAAGACCAACATCCATACTTGGTATATCATCGATAATACTACGTGATTCTATTCTTTCACCTTCTAAAGACCAAGGTCGATAAACCATATCAGACAGAATGGTTATACCTTCACCGGTTGCAACCATGCTTCTTACTGCTTCTATCACACTGGTTTCAAATACTATATTGGGTTTTAAGTTAAACATATCCCAATAATTCATATGGCTCTTAGCGGCTTCATCAATGGTTAATTGTATATAGGGATATGACGCTATATCGTTGAGGGTGATTGATTTTTTTTGTAGTAAAGGGTGATCGGTTGCTGTCCATACCTTGCGCTTAGAACTGACTAATATTTCTCTGGACAACTGGTCACTAGCTTGAGCATTGGAGACTAATAATATTGCAATATCAATTTGATTATTCGTTATTTTGGATTCTGCTACTTGTCGTTTTAATTCTAATATTTCGACATCCACATTAGGAAATGCGCGTCCAAACCGAGAGAGAAGCGGGGTTAAAAAGTAACCAGAAACCGTCGGACTTACACCGAGCTTTAGCTTTCCTGAATATTGTTTTCGATCTTTGAATGTGTGCATCGCGGTAGAGACGGCAGAGAGAATGTTTTGGCAATGCTGTAAAAAGTGGTAGCCGTTATAAGTCAGTTTTAAGCCTTTATGATGTCGATCAAATAGAGAAACACCTAACATAGATTCAAGTTCTTGAATTGCGCTAGTGACTGCTGATGCCGAAATCCCAATTGAGGCTGCAGCTTCGGTGACTTTGCCGCTTTCTGCTGCCGCAACAAAATACCTTATTTGTCTCAGTGTGATGGACACGAATATTCTCCTGTTAATTTACAAAATAATTTCACTTATTAATCAGTCTATTAAAAGCATAGTTTTTATATTTTTATGATTCTGAAAATCAGAATTTAATGAGCTGAAATTCTAAATTTACAAATGTTTGCGTAGGGTTAAAGATAAAACAAGTTTTTAACAAAGTCAGTTTTATTTTGGATTAATTCAATACCACTACAAATTTTAATAACAATAATGATGGAGATTAAAATGAAATTTACACATTTAATATTTATTTTCATGGCCTTAGTTTTATCGACTAACCCAAGTTATGGATCTGAAAGTAAAGATGTAAATTGGTACCCCTATGAAGTCGATGTACTCAACCCACCTTTTGATATGAAAAGTGAAAAAACCAGTTTGAACTACGTTCCTCTTAAAAGAGCGAAACAAAAATGGCAGTTATGTGTGTCATTTCCACACATGAAAGACGCTTATTGGACCGCGGTTAATTACGGAATTATTGATGAAGCTAAACGTTTAGGCGTCAACATAAATTTAGTTGAGGCAGGAGGGTATACCAATCTGAGTAAGCAGATTTCACAGATTGAAGATTGTATCTCCTCCGGTGCTAATGCAGTCATTGTCGGTGCTATCTCTTACCAAGGATTGAATAACGTTATAAGTGAGGCGCGTAATAAAAACATTCCTGTCATTGATGTTATTAACGGTGTCTCATCAACGGATATTGTCGCTAAATCATTGGTCTCTTTTGGCGAAATGGGTGGAAAAACCGGCGAGTACCTAGTGTCGATGCATCCAAAAGGATCGAAAAAAATGAAGGTTGCTTGGTTTCCCGGACCTTCAGGTGCTGGTTGGGTAGAGGCGGGTCATAAAGGCTTTTCAGCAGCCGTTGCCAATGGCGCTATTGAGCTGCTTGAAACCAAATACGGTGATACTGGAAAAGAGGTTCAAACTAAATTGGTTGAAGACACCTTACAGGCTCACCCTGATGTCGACTACATCGTTGGAACCGCGGTTACAGCTGAAGCGGCTGCGAGTATTTTACGAAGCCGAGGGCTTGATAAGAAAATAAAAGTCATCTCTTACTATTTTACCCCCGGTGTTGAAAGTGGCATTAAGTCTGGAAGGATCATGGCGGCTCCCACTGACTCAACGGTGATACAGGGCCGAATAGCGGTTGATCAGGCTGTTCGCGTTCTAGAGGGGATTCCATATCGTATGCATGTAGGGCCACAGCTTTTTATGGTCGATAAAAGCAACATCAACACGTTCAATCGTGATGGTGCATTAGCGCCTGTGAATTTTAAACCTACTTTTAATCTTGATTAAAAGGTGGAGTCAATCATGAATTTAGCGTTGAACAAGGATAATGACATTGTTATGTCATTATCTAATATAGGCAAGAATTATGGACAAAACACAGCTCTTCATCCTATTAATTTTGAATTAAAAAGAGGTGAAGTGCATGTTTTGTTTGGTGAGAATGGTGCGGGGAAATCAACGTTAATCTCATTAATAGCCGGTGCGAATAAACCAAGTTCAGGTCAGATTAATTACGATGGCAAGAATGTGGCTTTTTCGTCAGTGAAAGAAGCGAGGTTATTAGGAATATGTGCTGTGTTTCAAGAGTTTTCTTTAGTTCCGCAATTAACTGTCGCGGACAACATGTTTCTCGGTAATGAGTTATCTAGTGGTTATATGTTAGATAAAGCGGCAATGAACAATAAAGCCAATGCAGTGCTTAATGAGTTGGAATTCGATTTAACAGCGAATAAAATCGTTGGTGAGTTACCTCGTGCAGGCCAACAGATGGTGGAAATTGCAAAAGCATTTTGTGCCAACGTTTCAGTGCTTATTTTAGATGAACCTACAGCGTCGTTAACTGAACATGAAACGGCGCAGTTATTTAGGTTAGTGAATAAGCTTAAGTCACAAGGCGTTGGGATTATCTATATTACCCACCGCATGGCTGAAATTCGCCAAATATCAGATCGAGTCACAGTGCTAAGGGATGGGCATTTAATTGGACGTTTAAACACCCGAGATCTTGATGAAAACAGTTTAGTCGAGATGATGACCGGAGGTTCTGCATCTGATGTGTTTCCTCATGTTGAGTCCACTGCCGGAAACATCATGTTTGAAGTGACCAATTTATCCTCAAATCTTGGGATTAATGACATAAGTCTGCATGTAAAGCAGGGGGAAATTGTGGGTTTAGCCGGACTTATTGGTTCTGGCAAGTCGGAGTTTGCCCAAGTCTGCTATGGGTTAGCACCTAAAACCCATGGTCAAATCAAGGTTTGTGCTAAAGATATTTCAGCTGCTAGCCCTAGCGTGTTGATTGAGGCTGGATTGTATTACTGCTCACCCGATCGCCATGACTCAGGTTTAGTGCTTGATGCCAGTATTGGCCATAACTTGACCCTGAGCGCCTTAAAAACCGCTGAGTTCAGTTTTGATTATAGCTATGTTTTAAAAACAAATAATGAACGACAACGTATCAACAAATTAATGAAAAGGCTGGGTATTAAAGCGGATGATTCTCATCATCTGGTTAACAGTTTAAGTGGCGGGAATCAGCAGAAAGTTATGCTAGCTAAAGCGCTTTCTCGACAATTTGAGGTGTTTATTTTTGATGAACCAACGGTAGGTGTTGATGTTGCGACTCGAAAAGTCATCTACCAATTTATAGCTGAGCTATGTCAACAAGGGGCTGCAATTTTACTTATCTCCTCAGATCTTCCTGAAATAATCCATTTAACACACAGAGCCTATGTTTTTTGTGAAGGGCAAATAGCTGTGCATTTAGAGCAAGAACACATTACTGAGCAAAAAGTACTTAGCCACTTTTTTGCTAAAGGAGAGGCCGCATGATTTCTAACCTGCACAGCAACATTCGCCATATTGGTTTAGGAGGAATAAATAAGGCGATGAAAGTCATTAGTCATATATTTTATCGGTTGGGTGTTTTGCCATTTTTGTTATTAATTGCGGTGGTGACGTTTAGTTTACTTTCTGGAAACTTCTTAACCACAGACAATTTGCTCAATGTTGCAAGGCAATCAACGTATTTAATGTTAGTCGCGATGGGACAAATGTTTGCCTTGCTCACCGGAGGTTTTGATTTGTCTGTCGGCGTTATTATTGCGTTGACATCCGTTATCGCTGCAATGGTGATGGCTTGGGCTCACTTACAATGGCCTGAACAAGTGGGGTTATCCATTTCTGTTGGTTCTGTTGCTGGGCTACTAGCAGGCATGATGATAGGTGTGGTTAATGGACTTGGGGTGGCTTATGGTCGAGTCTCTCCGTTTATGATGACCTTAGGTATGTCCTCAATCGGTTTAGGCCTTGCTTTATATTTAACAGGAGGAACGCCGGTTTATGGCATGCCAGAAAGTTTTAGTGATCTGTTTGGTTTTGGTCAGATATTGGGGATACCAACACCTGTTGTTATCACATTAATTATCGCTATTTTCTTATGGTTCTTTCTCAATTATACCGTGGGTGGTCGTTACTTTTATGCTGTTGGCGGTAATGTTAAAGCCGCAAGACTTTCAGGCATCAATACCAAGTTGGTGTTATTTAGCACTTATGTTTTGTGTGCACTATTAGCCGCCATCAGTGGTTTGTTATTAACCGCGCGTTTAGAAACGGGTGAGGCCAATATTGGTGCTTCGTTGCCACTTGAATCTATTGCTGCTTGTGTCATTGCTGGAGTGTCATTGCGTGGTGGTGTTGGACGACTTCCTAGTGTGGTGATGGGCGCTTTGTTTATTGGTTTGATTCAAAACGGCATGAACTTGGCTAAGGTTGGATCATACTTTCAAATTGTCGTCATTGGCGCACTGTTAATTATTGCCGTGCTCGCGGATCAATTTAGACAAAGAATGGGGAATTGATGATGACTGTTGAAATTAATTGCGACATGGGTGAAGGCTTTGGCTTATATAAGTTAGCCAATGACGAAGAGTTAATGGATTTGATTACTGCGGCGAATGTTGCTTGTGGCTTTCATGCATCAGATCCTGTGATTATGCATAAAACCGTTTTATTGGCTAAAGCACATGGTGTAAAAGTTGGTGCTCATCCCTCTTATCCAGATAAACAAGGTTTCGGTCGTCGTTTTATTGAGTTGAGCTGTGAGGAGTTACGTTCAGATCTCATCTACCAAATAGGGGCGCTAAAAGGATTTTTAGAAACGTTAAACATGCCGTTAAACCACATTAAACCCCACGGTGCCTTATATGGTCGAGCAGCGGTTGATGAGGATACAGCTGGTGTACTATGTGATGTAGCACAAAAATTTAATGTTCCCATTTACGGCATGTCAGGCACCGTTTTAGAACGAGCTTGCCGCCAGCATAAAGTTGAGTTTGTTGCTGAGTTCTATGCTGATCTCGATTATGGCGATAAGGGCCAATTAATTATTACTCGAGAACATCATCATATCGATCCAGAACAGGTAAGAGAAAAGATGGAACGGGTTTTACATGATGGGACCGTTAGTTCAATTAACGGCATTGTAATACCGATCAAAATTCAGAGTGTTTGTATTCATTCAGATACCCCAAATGCGAAAGAGATCGGACAGGTGGTTAGTCAGACTGTTAAACATTTTCAATATAATAAGAGTGTCTTATGAAAACAAAAATAAATAAATTACTCGTGGCTAACCGTGGTGAGATTGCTTGTAGAGTCATACGCGCCGCGAAATCAATGGGTATATTGACCGTTGCAATATACTCAGAAGCAGATCTTGGTTCTTTACATTGTGAACTTGCAGATGAAGCCTTTTGTGTTGGACCAGCATCCCCTAAAGAGAGTTACCTGCACCAACAAACGATATTGGATGTGGCGTTGTCGGCAAATGTAGATGCTATTCATCCAGGCTACGGCTTTTTAGCAGAAAACAGTGGCTTTGCTCGTAAAGTTGTCGGCGAGAACATGTTGTGGATTGGTCCGAGCCCTGATTGTATAGATGCGATGGGTGATAAAGACAGCGCACGTCAGTTAGCCAAAGCGGCTAATGTTCCGGTGCTGCCAGGTACCGATAGATTCACCATTGATGAGCATCCCGATTTACTTGGGCTTGCGAGTGAGATTGGCTTTCCATTACTTGTCAAAGCAACGGCTGGGGGGGGAGGGATTGGAATGAAGCTAGTGACCGATCCTACCAAGTTAACAGAAGTGGTCGAATCAACGGCTAATCTAGCAGAACAAGCATTCGGAGATGGAACCTTGTACCTTGAACGCTATGTGGCTAATGCAAGGCATATAGAGATTCAAATATTCGGTTTCGGTCATGGTAAAGCAATTCATCTACATGAACGAGAGTGCAGCATTCAGAGACGATTTCAAAAAATTATCGAAGAGTCTCCAGCCCCAAATCTAAGGGTTGATGTTGTTGCGAATATGGCTATTGCGGCAGTAAGTTTAGCTCAGCATCAAAACTATCAAGGGGCTGGCACGGTTGAATTTGTACTGGATGCTGATACGCAAAAGTTTTATTTCTTGGAGATGAATACACGTATTCAAGTCGAACACCCTGTGACTGAAATGGTGACCGGTCGTGATTTAGTCAAAATGCAGATCAGCCAATCAGAGGGAACACAAGTCGTTATCACACAAGATGAGATAATCACCACTGGGGCTGCAATTGAATGCCGTTTGTATGCCGAAGACCCAAGCTTTCATTTTATCCCCTCACCAGGAGAACTGTGTGAATTTACTATTGGCGTGAATGAAAATGCCCGTATTGATACCGGTTATAGGGTCGGTGATAGCGTCACGATTCATTATGATCCTATGTTAGCTAAATTGGTTGTCTGGGGAGTAGATCGTAGTCAAGCCATTAATGAAATGAAGAGCTTGCTTAAACAATCTACTGTTAAGGGAGTTAAAAATAATATTGCTTTTCTACTGGCAACACTGAAACACCCCCAGTTTATTGATGGCATGATTTCAACTCACTTTGTAGATGAACATTTAAATGATCTTATTTAGGAGATGAAGATGATATACCCAGAAGCAAAATTTTCTCCAGGTGGAGATCGCTATATTCTTGTGGAATTTGGCAATGAAATGAATTTAGAGTTGAATTTTTTAGGCCAAGGCTTGGGTGCCGTGATCAAGCAATCTACTATCAAGGGGGTCATAGAAACAGCGCCAGCATTCGCTTCAATTCTAGTGTACTACGATCCAGATTTGATTGGTTATCACGATTTAGTCAGAGAATTATCATCACTGATTAATGGGCTCGGCTCAATTGAAGAGATAGAACTGCCCAGTCGGCTGTTTTATTTGCCTTGCTGTTATCTAGACCCTTGGACTCGTGAGTGTGTTGAAGACTACCAAGAAAAAATTCATGCTAAGCAATTAGATCCAGAGTTGGTGGCAGAGTTAAATGGCCTGAGTGACGTGGATGAACTGGTGCGGGTTCATTCAGGTACTGAATATTGGGTAGCCTCTTTAGGTTTCTGGCCAGGACTGCCCTTTATGATGCCTCTGGATCCAAGATGTCGCTTAACGGCGCCTAAGTACAATCCTCCACGGACTTGGACACCGCAAGGAGCGGTTGGAATGGGAGGGGCATCGACAGCCATTTATCCCGTTTCAACCCCTGGCGGCTATCAAATTTTTGGACGAACTCCTGTGCCTATTTGGGACACACAAGCTAGTTTCCCTGAGTTTGAACAGAGTATCTGTTTATTTAAGCCTGGAGATCGAGTCAAGTTTGTGCCAATTAGTGAGCAAGAGTTTATTGATATAGAGAAAAGAGTGGCTGATAAAAGTTATGTATACAACGTAGTGGATTATCAAAAATTTTCTGTGAGTCAGTATAAAAATTGGTTGAACTCCATTGATACAGATAAACGATTCTAGGGGCGAATGATGATTGAAGTTATAAAAGGTGGTTTAGAAACGTCTATTCAAGATTATCCTGGGCGAATTGGTTTTTGGAACCAAGGATTTCCACAGTCTGGTCCGATGGATTCCTGGTCGTTTAGGTTAGCCAATTTATTGGTGGGTAATGATGTTGGGGTTGCAGGGTTAGAGTGTCAATTGATTGGGCCAAGCTTAAAGTTTACAGATGACCGGGTTATCGCTGTGACGGGAGCCAATATGTCACCAACGGTTAATGGTGTTGCGGTTGCAATGTGGCAAAGCATTCAAGTTAAGTCTGGCGATGTGCTTACTTTGCCATTTGCCTCTAGTGGAGCACGCAGCTATATCGCCATTTCAGGAGGCATCGACAGTAAACCTTGGTTGGGATCTCAATCTACGTTCACTAAAGCAGGAGTGGGTGGCATTACTGGTTATGCGATAAAGGATGGAGACTGCTTGCCTTTGGCTGACAAAGCAGAAGTGATCCCTTGTCAGGTTAAACCAGAATGTATGCCAGCGTTATCGAAAGATAAAACATGGGAGATAGAGGTGGTAGCGGGCCCTAATGATGATTGGATTGATCAAGCGGGCCAGCAACGATTTTTAGACATTGAATGGGTGCTTTCAGCTAAAAGCGATCGCACTGGCTTTCGCTTAGATGGACCTGATTGGACCTTTACGAATAAAGCACATAACAAAGCCCCTGAACATGGTAGTGAACCGTCCAATATTATTGATCATGGTTATCCTTTAGGGGCGATAAACCTTGCAGGGCAAACACCGATAATTCTAGTGAGTGATGGCCCAAGTATGGGAGGATTTATTAATCCTTATACGGTTATTTCGGCGGCATTCTGGAAGTTGGCGCAATCGCGACCAGGTGATCGATATCGATTCAAACAGGTGAGTGTCGAAGAAGCGCAAGATTTACGTCGAGTATTAGATAAGAAGTGCCAAATGAGCAGTTTAACCCATTTAATATAAAACGATCCGTTAACGGCTTAAAATATTGGTAAGTCTGTAAATTTAAGGAGATAAATAATGGCACAACAAGTTGAAGTTAAGATCCCTGGCAGTGTATGGAAAGTGCTGGTGGAAGTTGGAGATAAAGTCGAGGCGGGAGATGTACTGTTTATTCTCGAGGTGATGAAAACTGAAGTGCCTCATGAGGCGCCTATTGCTGGCGAAATAACCAAAATATTTATTGGGGAAGGCAGTATTGTTGATGCTCAAGATCCAGCTATAGAGATCAGTTAGCGCTAGTGTAGAGCATATTTTTGTAAGCCTTATTAATCTTCTAAAAGTGAATATAATAAAAATCGTTAACAGATGAAAGAGCAAGCCGTCGCCTAAGTGTTCAGACTAACAAATAGGCATTTGTTCTTTGATTGATTAACCTCTTCAGTCTCTTCCCCCTAGAACCTATCAGGTCTGATGCCATTTTGTACATTAAAGAGCTTAAATTTGCCTGTTTGTTATATAGATCTGTATTACTCTGTTTACTCATTTGAATGTGTGTTATTTTTCACGGCTTTTTATTTGGCTATTTCACTTTGAGGCACTTTAATGTTTGTTGGTTTTGATTATGGTAGTGCAAATTGCGCCATTGGTGTCATGGAAGATAATGAGGTGAGATTACTGCCCTTGGCAGCTGGCTCTAACTATTTAACGTCGACTCTCTATGCCTTAGACAGGGAGTTGATCGCTGAGGCTGTGTATCAACAGATGCCAAGCGAGCTAAAAGCGGATTACGCAAAGGCTCGTGCAGCACAGCTTACGCGCGCTCGAAATGCCCGTAGGGAATTAGATTTAGAGCCAAACGAACAAGTGGTCTTTGTTGGAGAACAGGCGGTTAACGCGTATTTGGAGATGCCGGAAGAGGGGTTTTATGTCCGTTCACCTAAATCTTTTTTAGGGGCGACAGGACTTAGAGCTGAGCAAGTTGCCCTGTTTGAAGATATTGTCACCATGATGATGTTGCATATCAAGCAGCAGGCTGAATCTATTGATGGTTTAAACCGTAAAGGAGCTATCACGCATGCAGTGATTGGTCGTCCGGTCAACTTTCAAGGGATCGGCGGTGAAGAGAGTAATCAACAGGCCGAAACGATATTGCGACTCGCTGCCAAGCGTGCGGGTTTTATTGATGTCGATTTTCTGTTTGAACCGTTAGCTGCAGGTATGGATTTTGAGTCAAGCTTGACCGAAGACAAGATTGTGTTGGTGGTCGATGTCGGCGGTGGTACAACGGATTGCTCTGTGGTTAAAATGGGACCATCCCATGTAGCATCAAAGGATAGAAGCCAAGATTTTCTCGGCCATAGCGGTCAACGGGTCGGTGGTAACGATCTTGATATCGCTTTATCGATGAAGGCTTTTATGTCACATTTAGGCCTAGGTTGTCATATGCTCAATGGATTGCCGGTTCCGAGTAAACCTTTCTGGAACGCGGTGGCAGTCAATGATATCAGTGCACAACGTGATTTTTCATCACTCAATTCTCGCAGGACAATTGAAGCGCTAATTAAAGAGGCTAAGCGTCCAGAGTTGCTCGAACGTCTGCTAAAAGTGCAGAAAGAGCAATTGGGTTACCGTATTGTACGCAGTGCTGAGCAGATAAAAATTAGCTTATCAGAGGTGGAGTCAGTGACGACAAACCTAGATTATGTTTGTCCACATCTTGATGCTGAAGTTACTCAAGCGCTATTTAAAGAGGCGATTGAATTGCCGAGCGCCAAAATAGAGGCTTTGATGAAACAGGCATTGGCAACAGCTGGCGTGATGCCTGATGTTATTTATGTCACTGGCGGCACAGCAAGAAGCCCTGCTATATACGATAAGATTGCCGCTATGCATCCCGAAACGCCTATTGTCGTCGGAGATCACTTTGGTAGTGTTACAGCAGGACTAACGCGTTGGGCACAAAAGGTGTTTGCTTAGCCTTTGTTTGAACAGGATGTTAGCTCGCTTTTGGGCTAAATGATAACAATTCACTTTATTAAGGACGAGAGATGAAAGGTCTTAAATGGGTAACAAAGCTGTCGCTAGCCGTTTTAGTGTTAATGGGCCTTAGTGCCTGCGGTGGCGACGATGTGGGTAAAATCAGCCTAGGTCTGTTCACCACTAAAGATGTGATTATCGATGCCAAACACGATCCTAAAATCCCGGGGGTAACCTGCCATATTAGTCGCATTGAAGCCAATCTAAGCTTGGCAGATCCTTCTGACATGAGTATCTCTTGTCGTCAAACAGCTCCTATTACCGCTGCTGAAATTGCCAATATTGATAAAAGTAAGAATGGTGAGATAGTCTTTAAGCAGTCACTGAGTGTGCTATTTAAAAGCTTAAAAGTTCGCCGTATTTATGATGCAGAAAATCAAACCTTACTTTATCTTTCTTACTCGACCAAAGAGACTAATGGCAGTCATAAACACGCGTTATCAACTGTTCCTCTTTATGGAACTGGAGCTTGGATAAAAGGAGGAGTGCCTGAAGGCGTTAACTAATCTTTTAGAATCACTCTTTTTGTCACTCATCAACATCGAGTTTTATATGAATAATAAAATAAGGTGAGTCGATGAAGCGTATTTTGATCATAGGTTAAAGTTGCAGCAGAGCGTTGGATTATCGATGGCAACGACTCTATTGCTTGAGATATATTTTAGCCTCGTACTACGATCATTATTTAGCAGAGCTACTCGTTTTTTCTTGTACTGTACTGCGCTTTTACTCGATTAACTTATCGAGCATTGACGATAAAATTTTGTTTGCGAGAAACATTGCACCAATAAGTATCGTTATAGAATTCCCATTCATTTTTTTAATGGTCATATAAATCCCTAAATAATATATTAGGGAAGTATGAATGACTATTCATTCATTACTTTATCCATATTATCTACTAACCAAAGAGCAAATTCAGGTTCGTGAGGACATATTACAACGATACTTTTCATAAATTCATTTTGTGATATTTCATTCTGTATAAAACGATGAACTACTCGATCAATTGAGGTTTTTCTCTGTTCGTTTTTAATACAGTCTATGTCGTATTTAGCATCTACAGCTGAATAATCAATATCTGCAGTAGGTAATATCGTCGAACAACCTAGCACTGTCATGCTTGAAAAAAGTACAGCTATTGCTTTCATTAACACTATTCCTAATCATTGCTCACAATGTTAAACAGGCGACAGTTTTCATTTTTTCTAAAATGTATATACATACATTCAGTATTTAGAATAAAGAAAACAGATAGACTGTTTCAATCCATTAATGAATTTCCTTATTTTTACATAAAAATATACTTCAGACTAGAAAATTAAATATTTATTACAAGTTGACATCTTTGTTGGCTATTTGTCGCGCCTTATCTCGATGCTGTCAATTCATTAACATTGTTGGTGTTGTGTCAGTAAGTGGTTGAGGTAAATAAAAATACAATCAGTGATATATTTATAATAGATGTCGAGTTTTAGAAGAGATAAATACTAGTAATAGATATGTTGGTGGTCATTAAGTTTAAATATGAAAAAGCCAGTAGTTTTTCGTTACTGGCTTTAGACTATTAATCAGATGTAATTAAATAGTGATTTATTTTACTCGCATACCAGGTTGTGCACCTTCATGTGGCTCTAAGATCCATAGATCTTTATTACCAGGTCCAGCAGCAAGTACCATGCCTTCAGACATACCAAAACGCATCTTACGTGGGGCAAGGTTTGCCACCATGACGGTCAGTTTGCCTTCTAGATCTTCTGGAGCATAAGCAGACTTAATGCCAGCAAAGACCTGTTTGGTCTCGCCGCCTAAATCCAGCTGAAGTTTAAGCAGCTTGTTGGCTTCTGGTACATGTTCAGCTTTGGCGATACGCGCGATACGAAGATCGATTTTTGCGAAATCTTCAAAGCTTATCTCTGCTGAGATAGGATCGCTCTCAAGCGGGCTACGAGTATCAACCGGTGTGTCAGTTTGCACTGATGCACTGTCAGCTTTTACCGTTTTCTTGCCGTCAACTTGATGGGTATCTGTGGTGACAAGTAAGTTGTCTTTCGAGGCTTCGATGATCGCTTCAATGTTCTTCATATCGACGCGTTGCATCAAGGCCTTGAACTTGGCAATTCCGTGACCCGCTAGATCTGCATCCAAATTGTCCCAAGTTAATGGGAATTGCAGGAATGCTTCAACATCGTCAGCAAGCTTAGGAAGAACAGGTTTTAGGTAAGTGACTAAAATGCGGAACAGGTTAAGCGCATTAGAGCAAACCTGATGCGCTTCCTCTTGCTTAGCTTCGTCTTTGATCAACTGCCATGGCGCTGCGTCAGCAACATAAGCGTTGGCCAAATCGGCAAGCGCCATGATTTCACGCATCGCTTTACCAAACTCTCGATTTTCATATAACTCTTCGATCAAGACCTTTTTACCCAAGAATGTCTGTTCAAGCGTGGTATCGGCAACCTTAGCGAGCTTGCCATCGAAACGCTTGCTGATAAAGCCTGCGGTACGTGACGCTAGGTTAACCAATTTTCCGACGAGATCAGAGTTCACACGTTGGGCAAAATCTTCAAGGTTAAGATCAAGATCGTCAATACGATTACTGAGCTTAGCCGCATAGTAATAACGGAGATATTCAGGGTCCAGATTATCCAGGTAAGTACGTGCCTTAATAAAGGTGCCTTTAGATTTTGACATCTTAGCGCCGTTCACTGTCACATAACCGTGAGCGAAAACACTGGTAGGCTTGCGGTAACCCGCGCCTTCAAGCATAGCTGGCCAGAATAAACTGTGGAAGTTAACGATATCTTTACCGATAAAGTGATACACCTCAGCGGTTGAATCTTTGGCCCAGAAATCGTCAAAATTAAGATCTTCACGTCTGTCGCATAGGTTTTTAAATGACCCCATGTATCCGATAGGCGCATCTAGCCACACATAGAAATATTTACCAGGTGCATCAGGGATCTCAAAACCGAAGTAAGGCGCATCACGACTGATGTCCCACTGTTGTAAGCCTTGATCGAACCATTCTGCAAGTTTGTTGGCGATCTCTTCTTGAATCGCACCAGAGCGAGTCCACTCACTTAGCATGGTTTCAAATGCTGGTAGGTCAAAGAAGAAGTGTTCAGAATCCTTCATCACTGGCGTTGCGCCCGACACGGCCGATTTTGGGTTAATCAGATCCGTTGGGTTATAGGTTGCGCCACAGTTGTCGCAGTTATCGCCGTACTGATCTTCACTCTTACATTTAGGGCAAGTGCCTTTAACAAAGCGATCTGGAAGAAACATTGATTTTTCTGGATCAAATAGCTGCGAGATAATACGAGTCTTGATAAAGCCTGCATCACGTAACTTGAGGTAGATTTCACTCGAAAGTTCGCGGTTCTCTACACTGTGTGTGCTGTGAAAGTTATCAAACTGAATATTGAAATCAGCAAAATCCTGCTGATGCTCTTTATTCACTTGAGCAATCATCTCTTCAGGCTCAATACCCATCTGTTGAGCTTTCAACATGATCGGTGTGCCATGGGCATCATCTGCACAGATATAGTGACATTCATGTCCACGAAGCTTTTGGAATCGTGACCAAATATCAGTTTGAATATATTCCAGCATGTGGCCTAAATGGATAGGTCCGTTAGCGTATGGAAGTGCGCTTGTCACTAAGATTTTACGTTGTGAATTTGCCATCTTGTCTCAAAATCAGTTAGGTGCCCAAAAAGATTGGCGTAGATACTAACCGATCCCTGTAAGAGTTTCATTAAAATAGGCGTTAAGTGAGTTAAATGTACGCGAATATTATTGGCTTTTTCTGGTACACTTGGGCAAATTATTTATAGGGGGTTGCACCTTTGTCTTCAGCTTCTCAGAATTATCATCTTAGTGACGAACTTCTCGGGCCTGTTTTGGCCATTTTGGACGCGTATCAAGATCCGTATTTAGCACAAGGATTGGTCAGTGCTGGTTGTGTTAGTAAATTATCAATCGATGGTAAGCGCCTCCAATTAGGACTGTGTTACCCCTATCCCTGTATGACGCAGTATCGCGACACTGTGATGGCAATAACCAAGAAATTGGCCGTTCTTGATGCGATTGATGAAGTTGAATGTGAAATTGATTTCCAGCCTGCCAGTTTCTCTGCTATCGGCAGTGTTAAGCCGCTTGCTAACGTTAAGCAAGTGATTGCCGTTGCGTCTGGTAAAGGCGGCGTGGGTAAATCGACAACGGCGGTTAACTTGGCACTCGCTTTGGCTGCTGAAGGGGCCAAAGTGGGGATCTTGGATGCGGATATTTACGGCCCGTCTATTCCCATTATGTTAGGTGTAACCGATTTTAAACCGGTATCAGCAGATGGTAAGATGATGTCTGCGGCAACCGCCCATGGAATCTCCGCTCAATCTATTGGTTTTATGTTAGCCGATGACGAAGCAGCTGTATGGCGTGGTCCTATGGCGGCAGGTGCTTTGGCTCAGCTGTTAAATGAGACATTGTGGCCAGAGCTAGATTATTTGGTTATTGATATGCCACCGGGAACCGGTGACATTCAGTTAACCCTATCTCAAAAAGTGCCTGTGACAGGCGCTGTGGTGGTTACTACTCCTCAGGATATCGCGCTTGCTGATGCCAAGAAGGGGATCAGTATGTTCCAGAAGGTCAATATTCCAGTATTAGGCATTGTTGAAAACATGAGTTTTCATATGTGCAGTGAATGTGGACATAAAGAACATCCATTTGGTAGTCATGGTGGCAGCAAGATGGCTGAGCGTTATCAAGTTCCGCTGTTAGGGGAGCTACCACTTAAACTTAATATTCGTGAAGATGTCGACAAAGGTATTCCTACCGTTGTAGCTTCACCAGATAGTGAAGTGGCTGCTCTTTATCGTGAGATCGCGAGAAAAGTAGGCGCGCAACTTGCGTTAACACAAGTACAATCCAGTGTATCAATCAGCATTTCAGAAGACGAATAAGGTAACATCAGCATGAACTCTCAGTGTGTCATTATCGGTATCGCAGGTGCATCTGCATCAGGTAAAAGTTTAATTGCAAAGACGATATTCGAGGAGTTGTGCCGTGATTTAGGTACCGATCAGATTGGTGTTATCGCTGAAGATGCCTATTACAAAGATCAGAGTCATTTGTCGATGAAAGAGCGAGTGCTAACCAATTATGATCATCCAAGCGCGCTAGATCATAAGTTGTTATGTCGTCATCTTCAAGCACTTAAAACCGGCGAAGCCGTTGAGATCCCAACATATAGCTATAACGAACATACGCGTATGACAGATACCATTAAGATGACGCCTAAGAAAGTGATCATCTTAGAGGGGATTTTGTTGTTGACGGATCCTTCCCTTAGGGGGTTGATGGATGCAAGTGTGTTTATGGATACCCCGCTGGATATCTGCTTTATGCGTCGCCTGACTCGTGATGTTGCAGAGCGCGGTCGTACAATGGAGTCAGTTATGGCTCAATACACTGAAACTGTCCGTCCTATGTTCCTTCAGTTTATCGACCCATCAAAGCAATATGCGGATATTATCGTGCCTCGCGGTGG
Organism: Shewanella sp. MTB7; assembly: GCF_027571385.1. Taxonomy (NCBI): domain Bacteria; kingdom Pseudomonadati; phylum Pseudomonadota; class Gammaproteobacteria; order Alteromonadales; family Shewanellaceae; genus Shewanella; species Shewanella sp. MTB7. The sequence continues at coordinate 2,616,011 of NZ_CP085636.1, forward strand.
TAAAAATCGTATTGCGACGGATATTTTAAAAGCGCGAATTCAGCACCTCTTAGCCAAGTAATATTGATTAGGTCTCTTAATTTTGTGCTGTCTATTTACTTAACGAGTTAAGCAAATAGACAGCCACTTAGTTCGAATAGACTCTGGAGAGTAAGCGTAATGCGTTTGAAGCATGTTTAGGTGATGGCAAGATAGTTAATCACGGGACTATATGTGATAGACATGATAAAAGTGCCGATGGATAAGGAACTTGAGAATTAATGACACAAGTCTGGGTTAATGGCGTTCTCGCCACAAAGATAGATCCCATGGATAGGGGACTCGCTTACGGTGATGGTTTATTCGCCACTATGCGGATCGTGAAAGGCGAGGTACAGTTTTTACCCGCTCATTTTGCCAGATTGACTCAAGGTGCTAAACGGCTAGGTTTTGCATGGAGCGCATCACCAACATTAGCTGAACAACTGAAGCAACTGGCGTTAACTCAAAGGAACGCATGCGTTAAACTACTGCTCAGCCGTGGTGTCGGTGGCCGTGGTTATGCGGCGCCGAGTCCTTGTTTAGTTAATGAAGTCGTCTTCCTTTCTGCTTTCCCGCAGCACTATTGTCTGTGGCAACGAGAGGGGATCTCACTGGCTTTAAGTGATATTTTGTTGGCTAAGCAACCTAGACTTGCTGGCATTAAACATCTTAATCGTCTCGAACAAGTGCTGATAAAGTCCATTCAACTACCAGAGGGATTTGATGATTGGTTAGTACTTGATAATGACGGTAGTATCATTGAGTCATCGATAGCTAATCTGTTTTTCATCAAAGAGAGAACGATTTTCACACCTGCTATTACTCATTGTGGTGTCGCTGGGATGATGAGGGAACAAGTGATCTATGCCCTTATTGATTTAGGCTACAACCTTGATATTAAACCGATCCACCATAATGATTTAGCTCAGTTTGAACACTGCTTTATGACCAATAGTCTACTTGGGCTGGTGGATATAAAGCAAATCGATAGCATTGCCTATTCCAAATCGTCTTTTTCAGACACATTGAGACAAACTCTACACCTTAGCTTATGAAAAAATTAATTATTACCTTTTTCGTCACTCTATTTACCTTGTTAACGCTTGCTGCAGGGGTTAGTTTATGGACTTATAATACTGTGGTCGATTTTAGTCAGTCGACACTGCACCTTGAACAAACTCAAGATCTTGAGTTGAAAAGAGGGACCTCTTTTTACCAATTAATAACCCTACTAGAGCAGCGGCAGTTAATTACCGATGGTTGGAAACTGAAAATACTCGTTAAAATTCACCCTGAACTGGCTAAGATCCGCACCGGTCTCTATGAGTTGACTCCAGGTGAGACGGTGGCTGGCTTACTGGATAAATTAACTCAAGGTAAAGAGAAAGTTTTTGTTGTCACATTAGTCGAAGGCCAGAGTATTAAAGAGTGGACAGCTGTACTTAATGCCCTTCCTCACAGTGAGTTTTCTGCTGATGTGTTTAATTCGGTGTTAATTGAACAAGGTGATGACTCTGGTTTACCGGAAGGTAAGTTTTATCCGGATACTTACCATTATCAGGCTGGGGATAACATCAGGTTATTAGTTACTCAAAGTTACAAGAAGATGCAGCAAGAACTTGAGGCTGCTTGGGCGAGTCGTGCTGATAATTTGCCACTCAAGTCTCCCTATGAATTACTGATAATGGCATCTATTATCGAAAAGGAGACGGGCAAAGCCAGCGAGCGTCCTTGGATCTCGGCAGTTTTTATGAATCGTCTTAATAAAAGAATGCGTTTGCAAACTGATCCTACTGTTATCTACGGGATGGGGGATTCCTATAAAGGGGATATTACCTACAAAGCGCTGCGAGAAAAGACACCATTTAATACCTATAGAATAAATGGACTCACGCCAACGCCTATTGCAGCTCCCAGTGGTGCGGCTCTGTTAGCAGCAGCGCATCCTGCAGATGTGAACTACCTTTATTTTGTATCAAAGAATGATGGTAGTCATATATTTTCCAGAACATTAGTCGAGCACAATCGTGCCGTGAACAAATATCAGAGAAATTGATGAACAAGCAAGTAAAGAGCAAATTTATCGTTATAGAAGGATTAGAGGGCGCAGGTAAGTCGAGCGCTATCTCATTAGTGCGAGATTTTATCGAAAAATATACCGGTGTGGTGCCTGTGTGCACTCGTGAACCAGGTGGAACGCCGCTGGCTGAGCGTATTCGAGATCTGGTTAAGATAGCTGATGATACAGATCCCTTGTGTGATGAAGCGGAATGTTTACTCTTTTATGCCGCAAGGGCACAGTTGGTTGCCAACGTGATTAAACCAGCATTGAGTCGTGGTAAGTGGGTGCTAGGTGATAGGCATAATCTTTCATCTTTGGCTTATCAAGGTGGTGGCAGAGGGTTAATGCCCTTAGTTGAATCAGTAAGTCGCGCTACGTTAGGTGACTTTAAACCCGATTTGACCATCTATCTGGACATTGATCCTAAGCTTGGTCTAACCCGAGCCGCTAATCGTGGCGAGTTGGATAGAATAGAGGTTGAGGAGATTCACTTTTTTGAACGTGCTAGGCAAACTTTTTTATCTTATGCCCAACAAGATGACTCTATTGAAGTGATTGATGCCGGTCAGAGCATGGCTGAGGTCCACAAAGATATTCTGGCGCTACTGCAGGAACAGGATTGGTAATATGTTGGATATTCCTTGGCTTAAACCTATTGTTAAAGACTTTTGTGTACAGCTTCAATCCCAACATGTGGGACATGCTTATTTGATTGGTGTGCACATAGGCTATGGTGGAGAATCATTGACGTTAGCAATGGCTAAAGCGGCACTGTGTCAAGCTCTTACCATAGAAGGTGCCTGTGGATTTTGTAAAGGCTGTCAGCTGATTGAAGCGAATAACCACCCTGACTTTTACCATGTTGTGGCCGATGGAAATCAGATAAAGGTTGATCAGATAAGAGAACTTTGTCAAAAATTGACCTCTACTTCACAGCAGGGGGGGCGAAGAGTCGTTGTGATTAGCCAATGTGAAAAACTTAACTTGGCTGCAGCAAATGCGCTGCTTAAAACACTTGAGGAGCCAGGTAAAGAGACCTTGCTACTGCTACAATCGAATACTCCCTCGCGATTAATGGCAACGATTAACAGTCGCTGTCAACGGGTTCACTTTCAGTCTCCTAGTACTGATGAGATTAAAACTTGGTTGGGGCAAAGTCTTGAGGTCAGCTCCGATGTTACTTGGTGTTTACCTGTGATGGGAGGGCCTCTAGAATTAGCCAGCGCCCTGCAGGATCAGCGGTATGAACACTTGCTTCAGCTGAGGAAAGACTGGACTCAAAGTTTGTCCTCTGGTCACCTGTGTGCTAATTTAATAAATATAAACGAAAAGCAAGTTTCTGATGCAATTAAAGTTTTATATTTAATTTTAAGACAGAAGCTGGTAAAACAAACTCAATTAGACGCTCTATTGAGGGTTAAAGTTTCAGCGTTAGCGGCTAAAATCATGAACACTTATCACAAATTAAGTGTTATGCCGAACGTGAACTCTTTGGCGCTTTTTCAAGGGTTTATCTTAGAATATAAAACGCTAACTTAAAGATAACCACTTTATGATAGATCTCGTTGTAAATTTTGACACATTGCATCATCTATATCGTGCATATATGCCCTTTATACAACCTGCTGGTTTATTTGTAGCGACATGTGAGAGTCATTTTCTCGGTCAAGAGTTGACGATAGCTTATCAATTACCGGGATCTACCACTAAGTTAGAATTTAAAGGTGCGGTTGTGTGGATAAATCCCTTGGGGGCTTCCGGTGGACGTCCGGCGGGGATTGGAGTTAAGATCATGACCGATGCTGAAACACACAAACATCACATCGAAAACCTATTATCACGAGAACTCGCTTCTGGCGATCAAACTTGTACCATGTAGTCTTTGCTGATCTCTATTGGCTCTGAATTATTGCCCCCCATTTGACCTACACTTGCTAGACTTGTATCCTTCACCTCCTTTTAGTCCCCATCATTGCTGGATAACCAAGTGCTCATCGATTCCCATTGCCATCTAGACCGTTTAAAAGCAGCGCCCGATCAACAGAGTCTTAGAGAGATCCTTGCTCAGGCCAAGACCTGCGGCGTGGATTATTTCCTATGCGTTAATGTGCGGCAGCAAGGTTTCCTTTCAATGCGTGATAAAATGGCAGAGTTTGATCAAGTATTTCTGTCAGCTGGGGTGCATCCGCTTGATGTGCAAGATGGTCTGAATAGACTTGAACTTAATGAGTTTGTAAAAGAACCCAAAGTCGTGGCGATAGGTGAAACGGGTTTAGATTACTTTTATGCCAACGAAACAAAAGCACTGCAGCAAAGCTGTTTCGAACAACAGATTGAATTAGCTGTTGAAGTCAATAAACCTTTGATCATTCATACTCGCGATGCCCGTGAAGATACGCTTAATTTTTTAAAGAATGGTCACGCTGATAAAGTGGGTGGAGTGCTGCACTGTTTTACTGAGAACTGGGAGATGGCGAAAGCGGCAATCGATTTAGGCTTTTATATTTCAGTGTCAGGTATTGCGACATTTAAGAATGCCGGTGATCTTAGAACTGTAATGCGTAAAGTGCCTAGAGAAAGACTGCTGGTAGAAACGGATTCTCCCTATTTAGCCCCAGTTCCCCACCGAGGTAAAGAAAATCAACCTGCCTATGTCAGAGATGTAGCTGAGTTTATTGCTGAGCTTAGGGGAGAGAGTTATGAGGAGTTGGCTGAGTATACGACCAATAACTTCTTTAACTTATTCACTGATGCAGCAAAGCTAGCGGGACGCTAGTTATACCTATGGCTATATAAGATAAAAAAAGACCCAAAACTATTCCGATTGTTTTGGGTCTAGGGGAATGGCTCTGTTTAAAGAGCCGTGCGCTACTGGTGAGTCCCTTGTGGGAATTAACTCTCTGGCTAATAGTGTAGTTCAAAGAGATCACTCGGTGCGCCGTTCCTGTTTGTTTTTAATCTGATTTTGTAACTAAACATTTCAAAGAACTATATTTGCTTGTGAGTTGGCGATTCTGTCACGCACCAATTCTCTAGGAAGGTTGTTCTTTAAACGCTTGCCTAAGTGTTTAGCAACACCAAGTGCACAAGCATGGTAGGTCAGAATGACCTCGCCTTGAGGTTGACCGCCATCTTGAAGCGGAATATCCCGTCCCATCAGATACTCAGTGGCTTGCGCTGCATTTAATTCAAAAGATGTATGCTTGTTAGATAAAGCCATAATCGCTTCATGGCGTACCTTAAAGCCTTTTTTTAACCCATCAGCTAATTTTATTCCGATACGTTGAAAGCGCATTTTTCCAATGAGGTTTGCCATCTTGGCTGGAAATAACCAATATTCCAGCTCACGAACCATGATTAACCCATCATGGGGAAGGGTAATATTGAAAGTGTGTTTGAAATAGTGTTGTAGTTCAGCTTTTACTTTGGTGTTGGCTGGAACAAATGGAAAGTTTTTCTGCTGTTTGGGGATGGGCTTCTGGCGTTCAACATCGCTAATTTTACGGATCTTGGCGATAAAGAACCCTTCGCTATCATAAATTTGTGGCCAAACATGCAAGAACCCTTCTGAGGTGCAGGATTTATCAGCGTCAGGAAATAGCTGATGTAAGGATTGGAACTCCACAGCATCAGGAAAACACGACTTTAGGTGTTCACACACCTCTTGGTTTTCTGCCCGACTCAGTGCACAGGTTGAATAGACTAAACAACCACCTGTCTTAAGCGCAAGAAATGCAGACTCAATTAATGCTTTTTGTGTGTCGATAATGGAGGCATTTTCTGCTTGGCTCCAGTTTTTTAACGCCTGAGGATCTTTTCGTATGGTACCTTCACCGCTACAAGGTGCATCGAGTAAGATTGCATCAAATTGATTATAAAGATACTCACCAAACACGCGTGCATCGAAATGAGTCAGAGCGGTATTAGACACGCCCATGCGCAGTACGTTTGCATGAAGCACTTTTACTCTACTTGAAGAGTATTCGTTAGCAATAAGCAGTCCTGAATTTCTCATTAAAGCGGCCATTTGTGTCGTTTTCGATCCTGGCGCGGAAGCCATATCAAGTATGGTGTACTCGACAGTGTCATCAAGATCATCAAACAGAGCTGTGGGTGGCAGCATGGAGCTGGCTTCTTGAATATAAAATAGTCCTTGGATATGTTCAATGGTGTTACCCAGTTGTATTTCGCTATCTAAGGCAACCCAAAAACCGTCACTGCACCAAGGGATAGGATCGAGTGTCCACCCCTTAGGTTTCATCAAATCGACAAAATCTTTAGCAGCGATCTTTAACGTATTAATACGAATAGAGGGGCGAAGAGGTTGACTACTGTAGCTGATAAAATCATCCATAGTCAGATGAGAGGGCATATCTTTAGCAATGCTATTGATAAAATCTTGATTTAATTGAACCATAGGACAGAAACAGTTACCGAGCAGCATGTTATTTTGCGCGATTATAACATAGCATGACCCTGTAAGTGTCAACGAGTGAGACTAAGGATATGATGTGTTAAATCGGGTGTGGTTATTTTTCTTTGTGACAGCGATGTTTGCTATTGTTATTCAACTTCTCAATGGCCATGTTGAGGTGTTATCAACATCAGTGAAGGCGTTGTTTGATAGTTCAAAACTTGCCGCGGAAATCGCATTGGGTTTAATCGGTGTACTGTCATTGTGGATGGGGCTGATGCGGGTTGGTGAGAAAGCTGGTGTCGTCGGTTTTTTTGCAAAATTGTTTGAACCTCTGTTGTCTAGACTAATGCCTGATGTGCCTAGAGGCCATCCCGCTTATGGCAGTGTCACTATGAACTTAACTGCTAACATTCTCGGGCTAGATAATGCAGCCACTCCTCTTGGGTTAAAAGCGATGCAAGATCTGCAAAGCCTAAATCCAGACAAAGCTGTTGCTACTAATGCTCAAATTCTATTTTTAGTGCTGAACACCTCATCGGTCACACTCGTTCCCGTAACAGTATTTCTTTATCGTGCTCAACAAGGCGCAGCGGCGCCGGCTGATATTTTTTTACCAATACTGTTGGCGACAACAGCTTCCACTTTAGCTGGAGTAACAATCGTGTCGCTATTTCAGCGTATCTCATTGTTTAATACTGTGGTACTAGGTTATGGCGCGTTGATATTTGGTTCTATAACGGCTTTAGTTTTTTATCTAGGAACCTTAAGCATATCGGCAATAGGCACTTTGTCGACAACGATGGGCAATGGAATATTACTGCTGTTGGTGTTCAGTTTTATACTAGTGGCAGGCTTACGAAAAGTCGCTGTGTATGATGAGTTTATTGTGGGCGCGAAAGAGGGCTTTGCTCAATCGATAAAGCTTATCCCATATCTGCTTGCTATGCTATTGGCCATCGCATTACTGCGTGCTTCGGGGGCGTTAGATTATCTCTTGCATCTTATCTCTTTGATTGTTTCTGTGCTTGGAGGAGACACGCGTTTTGTTGATGCTTTGCCAACAGCGATAATGAAACCTTTTAGTGGCTCTGGAGCTAGAGGTATGATGTTAGAAACCATGGAGCACCATGGTGTTGATTCATTTGCTGGGCGTTTAGCGGCCATTTTTCAGGGGAGTACAGAAACTACATTTTATGTTCTGGCAGTTTATTTCGGAGCTGTGGGCATTAAGAATGGACGGCATGCGTTAGTTTGCGGCTTATCAGCTGATTTAGCGGGGATTATCGCGGCTATTTTTGTTTGCTACTATTTTTATGGGTAAGTCATTGTTTATATTTTCTAACGAAATATTTAAAAATGGTAACTGACTGAGAGCATCGGGCCTATAAAGCTGTAATAAAGATTGTAGTTGGCAACATCAAGGTTAGCCTGAGTCGCTTTTTGAGCATAATCTATGTCAACTTCATAAAAATTGAATGCTGCGCTTATATGCCAATTTTCGGTTATCTCTGCTTCGACTCCTGCGCGAACATCGATTAATCCACCTTTGAGATCGTCGAGTTTGATATAAAAATATTGCGCATGGGCTGTAAATTTAAAACCGGGATAAAACTCATAATCACCATACAATCCAACATCAGGCAGCGGGGCGGTGACACTCTCTTCTATCATTCTATTGGTTGGGGTTGCACCACAGCCATCAAAAGCTTTGCTATCGATACAGGCGCCTATATTGCCCTCAAACCCTGTCTCAATAAACATGGCATGAAGTCCAAGTGACAGGCCTAAGTTGTAGTTATTCCCTTGCATAAAATTATAGCCGTAACCGATACGGGCGATATCGATATTGAGAGTCGTTTTAATTTTTGCACCTAGCTGGATATCATAAACTTGATCATCTAGATTTACCTGAAAAGGGGTCGTGATTTGCTGCACTTCAGCGTTACGATGTAACTGTTTCCAGTCAAAATAAACGATGTGCTTATCATTGAAATGATAAAATACTTCGAAGAAAGGCAAGAATTGTGACTTTTCAAGCTTAAGATCTTCTTCAAAATCAATTTTGAAGTCATTACCTAAAATAGGGTTGGTGACATCCATACTTGAATTAGAATTCGAGTAAAAGCCACCGATCCGAATAACAGTCTTACTATCGTTATTCTGTGAACGGGTATCTGTATCTTGGGCCCAACAAGGTACAGATACTAATAGACTTAATACGGAAATGCCTATTTTTTCTAACATTGAGGCGACTCCAATCATTACATTATCATTATTTCTTTTTTAAGTCATTGATTCTATTGGTTTGAATCTTAACTGTCGTACTATGGTATCAGATTTTACTCGCTTGTGAGTGATTTGTGTAAAAAAGTGTTAATGAGTTTGTTTTCATGAGGATCGAGCACGGAAGTCATACTGAGTTAGCTTATTTTAATGGGCAACACAGTATGCGCTTGTGGCTTTGTGGTTAAAGTGTGTTTGAAAGGATGCTAAATGAAATTAAAGATAGCGCGTCCCGAGCACTACAGCCCACGTAATGACGCACAGAGCAAGGCTCATAAAAACGGCCGCCGATGCAATATCTTTGGCTTGTCCGCTTAGCACATGAATCTCATCGCCAACTCTGTCTACAACAGCCTCAACAGCTGAATTTAACAGCTCAACAATTAAAACGATGAACAGGGTTAATATCAATAGCAAGCGCTCTACAGTACTAATATCAACAAAAAGAGCGATAGGCAGCATTAAAAATGCCAGTACTAGCTCTTGTCTAAATGCTGCTTCATGTATCCAGGCGGATTTAAGCCCTTTCATTGAGAAGCCCGTCGCTCTAAATACGCGTTTAATACCGTGATTATTTTCAGGTTTCATATTGGTCCAAAGTCAATTTGTTAGCTATTTTGTTTTTTTGCAGTGAATTTTCGCAAGAGTATAACACTGTGAAAATATGAGACCAATTTCAAATAGTTTGGTTCATGTTCTACACTCATCTTTATTGAGCCATGTTTCAGGTTAATGGAATTAATCTGACGGTATTATACGAAGGAACGTTTTATGAAAAAGCATTTTTATCAGTTATTTGTAATTCTATTATTTCCCCTGATGATATTTCCAACACTAGCAGGCATCCAATTAGATGAAATAGCTAAGTATCAAGATCCGTTGCACTCAGCAGCTAAGCCTGTAAAACATCGGATACAACTCGCGACGAATGCCAAAATAGAGGGGGATATAAATGACTATCTTGTGAGTGAAAAGCTTGATGGTGTCAGAGGGTACTGGGATGGAGAGCAGCTGTTTACTCGTGGGGACAACGCCATTTCAGCCCCAAAATGGTTTACCCAAGGTTTCCCTGACTACCCGTTAGAAGGTGAGTTATGGATGGGGAGAGGGACCTTTGAGCAGATGTCTGGCTTAGTTAGGCGGAAAATTGCGGTGGATAATGACTGGAGAACGGTTAAGTTTATGGTGTTTGATCTCCCTGAAAGTTCATTATCTTTTGGACTTCGATATCAACATTTTGTTAAAACATTAGCCAATAAATCGGCCTACTTGTCTGTTATTGAACAGAAGCACGTCACCACTTTAGATGAATTAGATACCTGGTTGGCACGCGTCGTTAATCAAGGCGGAGAGGGGCTTATGCTGCATCATCAAACTTCGCTCTATATTGCAGGTCGTAATAAAGATTTAATCAAACTTAAGCCATTTTTTGATGCCGAAGCAACAGTGATTAGTCATATACAGGGGAAGGGGCAATTTGAGGGCATACTTGGCTCAATACTGGTTGAAACTCCAGCAGGGATCCGCTTTAAGATTGGTACGGGTTTTACGTTAGAAGAGCGTCGAAATCCACCTGAGGTGGGGGTTATGGTGACGTATAAATATTCTGGATTAACCCAGAAGGGAACCCCTAGATTTGCCAGCTTTTTGCGGGTAAGGTTGAAAGAGTAAACATTAAATGTGTGTAACCTTTTTTGATTGAACAGAGCTGTGATAACTTGATTATTAAACTAACAGAAAATACGATTTGAATTGGATCTGAGCTTTATGCTCTTACATGACAAGTTGATGCTCTCATAAAAGCCAATATGCAAACTATTGGCTTTTATGTTTATGAGCAATCATTCTCTAGAAACTATTTACTTATGTCGTTTACCCGAACGTTTGAGCATTTCTGCTTCATCTTTAGCGAGTTGTATCGCCTCTTTTTTCGCTTTTAAGATCGCCACTTCGGCTTTTTCAATCTCTGCCATCTCAGGTGTTTCTAAAGACAGTTGCCCCATTTTTCCTGAGCGGAACTCATGAAGTATGAGCTCTGATACTTTGTGTAGGTCAATACGTCCGCCTGGACGCAGGGCGCCTCGACTACGACCTATAGCTTCTAAAAGTTCAATATCTGTTTTAGGAAGCTCTTTTAACTTGTAGCGCTCAGCTATTGCTTCGGGATATGCGTGAAGAAAATACTCAGCAGCAAACATGGCGACATCTTCATATTCCATTGCCGTATCTTTAATTGCGCCCGTGACCGCTAAGCGATAGCTACTTTTGTCATTATCGACCTTCGGCCATAAAATGCCAGGCGTGTCAGAGAGTACAATGCCATTTCTAAGGTTTATGCGCTGCTGAACTTTAGTGACAGCAGGCTCGTTACCTGTTTTCGCTATGGTTCTACCTGCTAGCGTATTGATGATGGTGGATTTACCTACGTTAGGGATCCCCATTATCATGGTACGGATATCTTTTTCCATCTTGTCTCGGCTTGGCACAAACTTACGACAAAGTTCAGGAATTTTTCTAACTTGACCGGCTTGTAAGGTGGTGATGGCCATTGCCTTTACCCCTTGCTCACGCTCTAAGTATTCAATCCAACGCTGAGTAACTTCAGGATCGGCAAGATCTGATTTATTCAACAGTTTGATACAGGGTTTATCACCACGTAATATCGATATGACAGGGTTTTCACTACTATAAGGGATCCTTGCATCCAGCACTTCAATAACCAGATCGACTTGAGGCATTACCTCTTCGATCTCTTTACGTGCCTTATGCATATGTCCTGGGTACCACTGAATTGCCATGTAAACGCCCTGTCTCTCAAAATCTTAATGGGGGAGATTTTACCTTGTTAAGGTAAATTTTAACAAATAAAAAGCGCCTTTTGGCGCTTTTATTAGAGGGAAAGGGTTAAATAACGCCCAATTCTCTTAATCGCTCCATCAAGTAACTATCTGCTGTGTATCTGTCAGACAAAACGACGTCAGGACTGGGGTGTAAAAATAGTGGTAACGATACACGTGATTTTGATTTATCAACGCCTTTGGGGTTAATCACCCTATGACATGTTGATGGATAATATCCACCAGAGGCTTCTTGCAACATATCACCGATATTGATAATGATATTGCCAAAATCACTGGGGACATCTACCCAGGAACCGTCTTTAACTTGTACTTGTAATCCAGGTTCATTCGCTGCAGGCAGTACAGTGATTAAATTAATATCTTCATGGGCGGCAGCGCGGATAGCCCCCATCTCTTCATCACCTGACATAGGAGGGTAATGAAGTACCCTGAGTAAGGTTTTTTGACTATTTTCGATCATCTGTGGAAGCGCCATAGAGAATCTCTCTTTGACATCATCGGGTGCGTAAGATTCGATCCAACCTAGGAGTTCTTGTGCTAATGTATTGGCTTTTTTATAATAGGTAAGGATATTTTCTCTTAACGAATCTGGAATGCGCCCCCAAGGATAAACATGATAATACTCTTTAATGTCCTTAACCGTATGTCCTTTTGCGGTTTCAGAGATCTCAGCAGGAAAGAAGCCATCTTGTGTTTCAGGTTTAAAGAGGTAGTCGCGCTTCTCTTGTGTATTGAAAAATGCTTGCCACTCTACATAAATCGCCTGAACTAATGCTTTGTCGATGGGGTGGTTACTCAACACACCAAAGCCAGTTTCTCTTAGTGATTTTACAAACTTTTCAGCATTGTCTTGTGCTTGGTAATCTATGGTTTCTAGTTTCATCTCTGTTCACTTTTAGTTAGTCTGGCGCTAGTTTAACGAGGCTAAAGCGGTAGAGCAAATAAGTGTGACTAAAATCACTGAATGATTGTTCACTGCTTGGACTTGTATCAAGTTGATACTATTGAAGATAAATAGGAGCAATAAAAAAGGCGAACCATAGGTTCACCTTTTTTATTGCTATATTGCCATAGCAATATTAATCAAGCTTATCATCTGCAATTTTGTAATGTGGATCTTCAATTAAATTAACCTCAACCAAGTCACCTGCTTTATGAAGTAACTTTTTACAGTCGTTACTCAGGTGTCTAAGGTGCAGTTTTTTACCACTAGAACCATAGCGCTCGGCTAAGGTATCAATTGCATCCAATGCCGAGTGATCACACACTCGAGAATTTTGGAAATCAACAATTACATCATCTGGATCGGTATTTGAATTAAAGAGGTCTAAGAAGTCTGCGACAGAGCCGAAGAAAAGCGGTCCATTTAATTTGTAAACTTTCCAACCATTGGCATCAACGCTGACTTCAACATTGATGTGCTTGGCATGTTCCCAGGCAAATACGAGGGCAGATACAATCACACCGACGAATACAGCAAAGGCTAGATCGGTAAACACAGTCACTATGGTTACGAGCACAATAACGAAAGCATCATGCTTAGGCACTTTACTCATGACTTTAAAGCTAGCCCATTCGAATGTGCCAAGTACAACCATAAACATCACACCGACAAGGGCTGCCAATGGGATCATCTCTATTAGTGCAGAGCCAAAAAGAATAAAGCCTAGCAGAGCAAGTGCCGCGGTAATACCCGATAAACGTCCACGTCCACCTGAGTTTATGTTGATCATAGACTGACCAATCATGGCGCAACCACCCATGGCACCAAAGAAACCACTGGTGATATTACCTACGCCTTGTCCTATGCACTCTTTGTTACCTTTACCACGGGTATTGGTCATCTCATCTATCACCGTTAAGGTTAATAGTGATTCGATTAGGCCAACGGCGGCAAGAATAAGAGAATAGGGCAGAATGATATATAAGGTTTCTAAACTAAAGGAGACTGCTGGAATTGAAAAGGTTGGTAAACTTCCTGCAATTGTCGCATTTTCATCACCACTCATGGATTTCAGAAAGTCTAATACAGTACGTGTATCGAGGTCTAAGAACACGACTAATAAAGTCACTGTCACAATAGCGGCAAGTGAAGAGGGGATTGCTGTGGTTAGCTTAGGTAAAAACTGAATAATCGCCATTGTCAGTAGGACAAGGCCGAGCATTAAAGCGAGTTGGTCCATGGGGAGCCAGCTTAAAAGACCATTTGCATCCGGTGCTTTAAATTGGCCGAGTTGAGCAAGAAAAATCACAATGGCTAAACCGTTAACAAAACCTATCATTACTGGATAGGGAACGATACGAATAAACTTCCCTAATTTGAACAAACCGAACGTTACTTGAATAAGACCCGCAAGTACAACTGCTGCGAACAAGTATGGAACACCATGTTCAGCAACAAGCGCAACCATAACAACGGCCATAGCCCCTGTTGCACCAGAGATCATACCCGGCCGTCCACCGATAACTGCGGTTATTAATCCCATAATAAATGCAGCGTATAAACCTACCATAGGCTCAACACCTGCGACAAAAGCAAATGCCACTGCCTCAGGAACGAGCGCGAGTGCAACTGTTAATCCAGAGAGAATATCTGCTTTACTGCTGGCAGTTTTGTGACGAATAAGATCAAACATTTAGCCCCTGTTATTAGTATGTTGTGTACATTGAATTACGGTGGCGAATACTAACAAATTATCCGCAATATACCTATTGATATGACATGAAAAAGCCATGCATTGCTGCATGGCTTTTTGAAATACAGCTAAATGATTAGATTATGGCTTAATCATTTCAGAGTTTGCTGTATTTACATTTTTAGCTGCTCTAACTGGTTGTGAGCCTTCAGTCGTCTCATATTGACGGCCCATTGGGGTCGCAATATTTTCTCGGCTCTGAACAACAGGTTTCGTCATATCAGAGGTCACCATAGTACCGAAGCGACTACCGCTAGCTGGTTTTACTTTTACAGCTGGTGCAGTAACAATTTGAGGAGCTACTTGTGGAGCTACTTGTGGAGCTACTTGTGGAGCTACTTGTGGAGCTACTTGTGGAGCTACTTGTGGAGCTACAGGGAGAACAGCTTCCACTTTAGTTGGCATCTCTGGTTTAGTTGGTGCTGCTGATGCAGTAGCTTCTACTTTAGCAGACACTTCAGGCTTAGCAGGTGCTGCAGTCGCAACCGATACAGTGGTTTCTACTTTAGCTGGCACTTCAGGTTTAGCTGGTACAGTAGCTTCGACTTTAGCTGCTACTTCAGGTTTAGCTGGTGCAACTGATACAGAGGCTTCTACTTTAGCAGGCACTTCAGACTTTGCAGGTGCAGCTGCTGCAACTGATACCGTGGCTTTTACTTTAGCAGGCACTTCAGGCTTAGCTGGTGCAACTGATACACTGGCTTCAGCTTTAACTGGTACTTCAGGCTTAGCAGGTGCAGCTGTTGGAACAGATACATTGGCTTCAGTTTTAACTGGTACTTCAGGCTTAGCAGGTGCTGCAGTTGCAACCGATACAGAAGACTCTGAAGCTACAGATGCAGACATTGACGCTGCTTTAGATTCATTAGCTTGATTTTCAACTTCAGTTTCATTGGTAATAAAAACAGGAGCTGAGTCAGTAGACATTTCTGTTGAATCTTCATCACGACGACGACGTTGACCCGCGGCTCGAAGATGACGCGGACTACGACGGCTACGACGTTGACCATCACGAGAGTCAGCTTCTTTGTCTTCAACAAGCTGGGGAGCAGAGCTATCGATAGTGTCTTCAGTCATCTCCTTGATGTCTGACTCTTTCTCAGTCGCATCTGCAGGTACGCTGCTAACTTCAATTGACTTAGCTTCTGGTGAACTAGCTGCAATAGACTCTACTTCAACAGAGAGTGTATCAGTCGTTATTGGAGATGTTTCAACTTCAGTTTTGACGACTTCAACTTGAGATGTGCTTTCTAGAGTTTGTTCAGTTGCAGTCACCTCGTCAGTTTCTGTTTTTGACTTCACTTTTCTTGGCTGACGCTTAGGACGTGCCAGCTTCTCTTCAGTCGCTTTAGGCTGTGCTTGCTCTAGCTCTTGTGGAGCGGCAGATACTTCTAGACTAGCTTCATTATCTACGCGAACTTTACGACGCATATTACGACGTTGACGACGCTCTCTTGCTACTTCTTCCTTTGGCGGCTCAATTGATTCGCCATCAGTATTTTTTTGATTACGTGTCGGTTTCGTGTCCTGACGAACTTGACGTTTAACTTGCTCATCTTTTTCTTTGTTAACTGGAGTCTCTTTATTCGAATCAACACTCTTGTTACGGCTGTTACGTGGATTACGCTCTCTCTTATCGTTAGACTGATCTTTGTCGTCACGCGGACGGCGGTCATTACGGCGAGTATTGCGTCGTGCATTCTTGTTTTGAGCATTTTGCTCTGATTGCTGAGGCTTCTTAGTTTCTGCCTCTTTTTTCTCTTCAGACTTGAATAGTGCACCAATGGCTGAGAAGAATTTAGCCATTAAGCTTGGTTCAGAATCTTTTTTCGGCGTTACTTTTACAGCAGCCTTAGGAGATAAGTCTGCTGCCGTTTTAATTGGAGCTGAGAAACCTTTTAGTGCCGGCTCCGGCGAAGCAGTACGCTCTAGCTTACGTGGCTCGTAAAGTTTAGCTTCAGGTTGTTCAAGCAGTTTGTAGCTAGACTCACTGATCTGATCATCTTTACGGTGACGTGAAACGCGATAATCTGGTGTGGTCATATTTGGATCTGGGATCACATAGATTTCAACATTATGACGTTGTTCTGTTATACGAATAGCTTTACGCTTCTCGTTAAGCAGGAAGGCGGCAACATCAACTGGAACAACAGCTTCTATTTGTGACGTGTTCTCTTTTATAGCTTCTTCTTCCATCAAACGCAAAATGGAAAGCGCTAAAGATTCAGTTCCACGAATAGTACCTTGACCATGACAGCGTGGACATAAGTGCGCGGCTGATTCTTCAAGAGAAGGGCGAAGACGCTGACGTGACATCTCCATCAGACCAAATCGAGAGATACGCCCTAGTTGAACACGTGCTCTGTCGTGATGTACAGCATCGCGCATTCTGTTCTCAACTTCACGTTGATGACGTACAGGCGTCATGTCGATGAAATCAATAACCACAAGACCACCTAAATCTCGTAGGCGTAGTTGACGTGCAATCTCGTCTGCAGCTTCAAGGTTGGTATTGAGTGCAGTTTCTTCAATATCACTGCCTTTCGTTGCACGGGCAGAGTTAATATCGATAGAAGTTAGTGCTTCAGTTGGATCAATAACAATTGAACCACCAGACGGAAGACGTACTTCACGTTGGAAAGCAGATTCAATTTGAGTTTCAATTTGGTAATGAGTAAACAGTGGAACTTCAGCTTCATACTGCTTAATACGATCAACAAAATCAGGACGAACCAGAGATACGTGCTGTTTAGCATCTTCAAAGACACGAGGATGATCAATAAGTACTTCGCCTACGTCACGACGTAAATAGTCACGAATAGCACGAACGATAACATTACTTTCCTGATGAATTAAGAAAGGTGCAGGACGACTGTCTGCCGCTTCTCTAATCGCAGTCCAATGATGCTCTAGAACTTTAAGATCCCATTTAAGTTCAGTTGAATCTTTGCCAACACCAGCAGTACGAACAATTAAGCCCATTCCATGTGGCACTTCAAGCTCAGACAAAGCGGTCTTTAATTCAGTACGCTCATCCCCTTCGATGCGACGGGAAATACCACCTGCACGAGGGTTATTTGGCATAAGAACCAAGTAAGAGCCAGCAAGACTAATAAAGGTTGTTAACGCAGCTCCTTTGTTGCCACGCTCTTCTTTATCTATCTGAATAACTACTTCCTGTCCCTCTTTAATCACCTCTTTAATATTTGGACGACCTTGGAAAGAGTAGCCTTTTGGAAAATATTCTCTGGCGATCTCTTTAAGGGGTAAAAAGCCGTGACGTTCTGCACCGTAGTCAACAAACGCGGCTTCGAGAGAGGGTTCTACACGGGTAATTTTACCTTTGTAAATGTTGGCTTTTTTCTGCTCATGACCAGGACTTTCAATATCGAGATCGTACAGTTGTTGCCCATCAACAAGGGCAACGCGCAACTCTTCAGATTGAGTTGCATTAATTAACATCCGTTTCATTATGACTTAATTCTTCTAAAATAAGGTCATCAAACGACTTTTCGTTGCATTACGGGCCTAGCATTCGTAACTGAGCCTCACGGCTAGTGTCTAGGCAAGGTGCGCATTTCTGTAAGACGCATTCGCTGCGTGTCGCATCCATTTATGGCTTATTTTTTAATGTTTACAAAAACAAGGAATTCGTTGTAAAACGTCAACCAACCCCATAAATTATTCAATACTTTCCAGTAATGCCAAAATCGAATCGTGTTCATTTGATGATGAGTTAAAATTAATCTTCGAATTTGGGGCGCGATTCTTGGAGAAACCACGTTAAAACGTGGACTTGTTACTCTGTTTAGTCGTTAAAACTCATTTTCGGTTTTATATTTAAAAAACGACTTGCAAATCAATTATTTACTACAAAGAAAAAAGCATTTTAGTCTCCGCTTCTTGCGCGAGTGTGGTGGATATTGTGAACATATTTTTCACTATTTATCCCCAACCACGGATGGAATATAGCAATAATCAATAAATTCAGCAAATGGAAAGGCACAAAATTCTTATAACTTGTTGTACAATACGCTCCTTGATGTACATATAGGCGCACCATGAATACCGAACTTCCAAAAGTAAAAGTCCAGCTTGTTACAATCGATGAAGATCATGTTGGTCAACGTATAGACAATTATTTACTGGCTAAACTGAAAGGTGTGCCAAAAAGCATGATTTATCGGATCGTGCGTAAAGGTGAAGTCAGGGTTAATAAAAAGCGAATTAAACCTGAATATAAACTGCAAGACGGCGATATTGTCAGAATTCCGCCAGTGCGGGTATCGGACAATGCAGAGCGTCCGGGGCCGTCAGCCAACTTAAGTAAAGTGTCGCAGTTAGAAGAACGTATTCTGTTTGAAGATAAACATCTCATCGTGTTAAATAAACCCGCTGGGCTTGCGGTTCATGGTGGTAGTGGTATCGATTTTGGTATTATCGAAGCCATGCGTTCGTTACGTCCGACTCAGAAATTCTTGGAGTTAGCTCATCGTCTGGATAAAGATACGTCAGGCGTTTTACTTATTGCCAAGAAGCGTAGTGCTCTGAGACACCTGCATGATCAACTTAGATTTAAGAAAATGCAGAAAGATTATCAAGCGTTGGTAAAAGGGACTTGGCAAGCTAAAGATAAGGCGATTAAAGCGCCATTATTGAAGCTCACCTTAAAGTCTGGTGAGCGTATTGTGCGAGTCAATCAAGAAGGTAAAGAGTGTGAGACTCGTTTTAAGATTTTACAGCGTTACCAGGGAAGTACTCTTGTGCAAGCCAGTCCTGTAACCGGCCGAACTCATCAAATTCGAGTACATTGTCAATATACGGGACATCCTATTGCGTGTGACGATAAGTACAGTGAGCAAAAGTATGATGACAGTTTAAGAGCGCTCGGGCTAAATCGACTCTTCCTTCATGCTGCACAATTAAGGTTTATTCATCCAGGGACTGAAGAGGTGATGATTGTTAAAGCGCCTTTAGATCCTATTTTGATCCAGACCTTAGATAGACTGGTAAAAGTATGATGCATTATGAGTTGGTGATATTCGATTGGGATGGAACCCTGATGGACTCTGTGGGTAAAATCGTCGCCTGTATGCAACAAACTGCAAGGGTACTCGAGTTACCTGTACCATTAGAGATGGCAGTGCGTGATATTATAGGTCTCTCAATGGGGGAAGCGTTAAGCATATTACACCCAGATGGTGATGACAGTGTTTATAGCCTGATGAAGGATATGTATCGACAACAGTATCTCGAACTCAACGATACGCCTAGCCCTCTGTTTGAAGGGGCTGAATCTCTCGTTCAGCAACTTAATGTTTCAGGTTATCAGTTGGCTGTTGCAACAGGGAAAGCCAGAGCGGGATTAAATCGGGTATTGAATGAAACTGGACTTGGTGTGCACTTTGTTGCTAGTCGCTGTGCCGATGAAGCGATGAGTAAACCTAATCCTGGGATGATTCTTCAATTATTAGCTGAACTGAATGTTGCACCAGACAAAGCGGTGATGATTGGTGATTCTGTTCATGACCTTAATATGGCTAACAATGCAGGTATTGATGCCATTGGTGTCAGTTATGGTGCTCATGATGCAGATAAGTTACGTAGTGCGAATCCAAAGGCTATTATTAACTCACCGCTGGAGTTACTGAGTTATTTAGGTCACTAGATTAGGTCACTAGAATTAACACGTTTGAGATTGACACTGTTAAATTTGGTTTGTATAAAGGGCTGCATATGCGGGCCCTTTGTGTCCATTCTTAGTGCTATATTCAGTGTAAACTATACCAGTGGCTTAAACTGGATGTTTATTGCGAGGGAGGCTGACGTATATATGCTGTTTTCCATGAAATGAATTCTAGCTTTTCATTACGTTTGTTATCATACATATCTTTATCAGCCTTACAGATGATAGAGGAAAGATCCATATTAACGTCATTCACTAAATAATGACCAATACTGGCAGACATGGGTAAACTTTGTCCTTTTATATCAATATCGATAAAAAGTTGGTTGGAGAATCTGTCACACAGATCTTCGACCTGTAGTTGATAATCTTCAAATAACGCCCCATGTGATAAGCTTGCCAGTACGATAAATTCATCGCCGCCAATGCGAGCAACAATCTCATTGTCTCCTGCCGCATCTTCAATTCTAGCAGCAACATACCTTAGTACTTCGTCACCCTGATGGTGACCATATTGATCGTTGATCTGTTGAAATCCATCTAGATCAATATAGAGGACAGCAAGTTGCATTTGGCCCATTTCTTGTGATCTTAATTTATTTTCCATAACTTCAAATAGTGCTCGTCGATTTAACAAGCCTGTTAATGGGTCATGATTTGCCAAGTGTTGGCTCTTCTCTTTTGCTGCGTGAATGTCAGTAATATTGTGGGCCGAAACAATAACACCGACAATCTGTCCTTTTTCATTGTAGTAAGGATTGTGAAGTATATTTATGTACTGCGGACTTGTAAGGTGGGGAGGGTGGATCCATTCTTGTGTCCGTATGGTTTCTCCTTTTAGGGTGCGATCAATTAGTGGTTTGAGCTGTTCATTAAATACTTGTGCACCATGCACCTGTTCGACAGTCTTGCCGACAATATCCTTTCCAAGCTTATTGAATAAGCTTTCGTAACCTTTGGAAACAATATGGTAAGTATAAGAATCATCGACAAACGACATTAAGTGTTCTGTCACTGCAATCATCTGTTTATGGAGCGCGAGCTCTCGAGAAATGAGTAGACGTTTATATTCCACTCCAATCCGTTGTGCAAGTAACCTAAAAAACTCTTTAGACTTCATACTTTCAGTTTGTGGCAATGTGTCCATGACTAAAATATGGCCAACTGGGTTGCCATCATCATCTAGAATCAGTTCGGCTTGGTAGCTGTTAGCTCCAAGATCTTTGATGAGTTGAAAGTTAGGAAAGCGAGTCTGCAGATCTTTGGCATAAAGTAGATGAGTATCGGGGTACCTTTGTTGATAAATATGTTCACAAGGGGAGCCATCTAGATTTAACTCGAACCCAGGTACATTGTGTTTCAGATCACAAAAGGCAACCACTTCGGCTTTTCCAATGATTTCTGAGGGTCTGCCAAAGGCAGCCCAGCGGCATTGGGTTACAAGTGCAAGTGCTTTTAATGCGCGTTGAAAAAAACGTTCGTCAGTACAGGGGGCAGCGAGTAGTGCCAGTGCTTCTTCAATATCAGTCATCGACCATTCCCAAAAATAACAGTGTTCAGACTTCCGTGTCTAAAGAGGTGAATTAGTGTGTTTTTTGATTGGAAAATGGGGCGTTATAATGTCGACCTTCTCGCCCCTTGTAATATATTGTAGTTGTGATTTCGGTAAATGCAGTTTTTCTGACTGAACTCAGAGTTTTTATTTGCGGATAGTGAGTTTTTAGACTAGCGGTTTTGAAGTCAGTACCTCATAACCTTGGGTTGCTAGCATGTCAATTAGAGTGATTAGAGGTAAGCCAACCAAGGTATTAGGATCTTTACCTTCTAATTGTGTAAAAAGAGCGATGCCTAAACCTTCACATTTAAAACTTCCTGCACAGAAGTAAGGTCGTTCAGTTTGCAGGTAATATTCGATCTGTTCTGGAGTGAGCTTTCTAAAGTGTACATTAAAAGTTTCAACACGAGTGTCACTCTGACCAGTACTTATATTGTGTAATGTCAGCCCTGTATAAAAAGTGATGATTTGATTAGACGCGCGTGTCAGCTGCTCTACTGCTTTTTCATGTGTGTGTGGTTTACCTACAATAGTCCCATTAATAACGGCGACTTGATCAGATCCGATAACCAGTCCTTGAGTGTATTGTGAAGCGCCCTCAATGGCTTTTTCTTGAGCGAGACGCATCACTAAATTTTCTGGAGACTCACCTTCATAAGGGGATTCATTAATATCGGGCGAACAAGTATCGAAGGGAATATTTAATTTCGCCAATAGTTGCTTTCTAAATGGGGAGGTTGAAGCGAGAATTAGACGGGGTGACATAATGTGGTTCCATGTTAGTATCAGTAAAAGAGACGCTATGAAAGTCAAAACGTAAACGTTGAGCCTAATTGAGCTTCGAAGTTTAGCTCTGTTTGTTCTCAAAACCTCACTCTTTTTGTTTATCTAGCAAAAAAAGGTGCGTTCGCTTCTATTTTGAGCGTGAGTAGCTTGAGTAAATCTTCTAGCTTGGGTAAAATTTACTATCCATTAATTTATGTTTTTAGAGCTCGAAAATTCGGTAAATCAACGTTCTTATTACAAGAAGGCTAATTTTCCTTTGACTCTAAGGATTTCAAACTATAATATGCGCGCCTTATGCAAACAGTAAAGATACCGGTTTCAATTGATCCAACACGCGCTGCTGCGAGTCAGCTTTCTTATGAAGGTGCGATTCCTAGTAAGCAGTTAAAGCGATTAAATGAGTTAAGTGCCGGCGACTGTTCCGATGTGGTAGTGTCGATTGAATGTGGCGAAGATATACAGGGGATAGTCTACCTTAGAGGGAAGGCTGTGACGGAGCTCACTCTGAACTGTCAACGTTGCATGACACTATATACTACAAAGGTTACGGTCGACTTCAATTTTACTCCTTATGGGAATGGAAATGAAATCGATGAGCTCCCGGATGCGTATGACCCTATTGAGTGTAATGAAATAGGCGAGGTTCGTCTGCATCAATTGATTGAAGATGAATTGATAATTGCTATGCCCTTGATACCAATGCATTCTGACGAAAGTTGTAGTAAAGGTGATCAAGACATAGTTGTAGGCGAGATTGAACCTTCTCAAGAGGAACGTCCAAATCCGTTTGCAGTGTTAGAAAAACTGAAGAGCAAGTAACCTAGGAGACAGGTCAAAATGGCTGTACAAAAGAATAAAAAATCTCGTTCAAAGCGCGGAATGCGCCGTTCACATGATTCATTGAGTACTCCTCAATTGTCAGTGGATTCAACGAGTGGTGAACTACACCGTCGTCACAACGTGACTGCGGATGGTTTTTATCGCGGTGTAAAGGTTATTAACAAGTAATTGTTGATACCTTTATGACAAATCTGACGCTTGCGTTAGATGTGATGGGGGGCGATTATGGCCCCCGTGTCACAGTGCCTGCAACTTTGCAGGCACTTCATTTATATCCTTTTCTACATGTTGTCCTTGTTGGCAACCAGCCTGAAATAGAATTCTTTCTCATCAAGGCTGAATTCAGTATTCGTCAAAGAATTGAGATTATCCATACGACAGAAGTTGTCAGTATGTCGGATCGTCCTGTTCATGCCCTCAGAAATCGTAAACAAAGCTCTATGCGTTTAGCCATTGAGCAAGTTCGTGATGGAAAAGCACAGGCGTGTTTGAGTGCCGGGAATACCGGTGCATTGATGGCAATTGCTAAAGTGCTGCTTAAGACGTTACCTGGTATTGATAGACCCGCACTGGTCTGTTGTTTACCCGCTGTGAACAATACTCCTGTGTATCTACTCGATCTTGGAGCCAATGTGTCTTGTTGTTCTGAAACTCTTTTCCAATTCGCAGTCATGGGCTCAGTATTGTGTGAAGCTGTTGATAAGGAAAGTTACCCTAAAGTTGCCCTGTTAAATGTGGGTATTGAAGAGATAAAGGGTAACGATCAAGTACAACAAGCGGGGCAGCTTTTACAACAATGCCCACAAATTAACTATGTGGGCTTTATTGAAGGTAATGATATTTATTCCGGAAATGTTGATGTCATTGTATGTGATGGTTTTGTGGGTAATATTACCTTGAAAACGTCTGAAGGAATCGCAAAATTGTTAGTTAGTCAGTTGGAACAAGGATTAACTAAAGGTTTTTTTGTGCGATTAATGGCCAAACTGATCGCCCCTCGAATAAATTCTGTCCTTAAACAGATGAACCCCGACCACTACAATGGTGCAAGTTTGATAGGATTGCGCGGAATAGTCGTAAAAAGTCATGGCAGCGCTGATGAATCTGCTTATTTGCAAGCGATAACACTTGCAGTGACCGAGGCGCAACGTAGACTCCCAAAGATGATTGAAGAACGTCTTGAGTCGATTCTTTTAGATATTAATAACTGATACCTCCTTAATATGCATACAAAAATTCTTGGAACTGGTAGCTATCTACCAGCACAAGTGCGCAGCAATCAAGATCTGGAAAAGATGGTAGAAACCAATGACCAGTGGATTGTTGAACGTACAGGTATCTCTGAGCGCAGGATTGCTGCTTCTGATGAGTCGGTATCGACTATGGGTTTTGAAGCGGCGAAGAGAGCACTAGAGATGGCCGGAATCGAGGCGAGTGAACTCGATATGATCGTTTGCGGTACCACGAGTGCAAGTAATGCATTTCCTGCTGCAGCGTGTGAAATTCAAGCTATGCTTGGCGTCCATACTATTCCTGCTTTTGATATTGCAGCCGCTTGTTCGGGCTTTGTATATGCGCTATCAATTGCCGATCAGTATGTTAAATCTGGCATGGCTAAAAAAGTGCTAGTGATTGGTGCCGACGTCTTATCGCGTTTGTGCGCACCAGAAGATCGCAGCACTATAATTTTGTTTGGTGATGGCGCTGGTGCGGTTGTTATCGGAGCATCAAGCGAACCGGGTATTTTGTCGACACATATTTATGCTGATGGTAGACAGGGTGATCTTCTTAAATGTTTATTCCCTTCACGAACAGGGGAATCAACAGCAGCTCTTGGGTACATGACCATGAAAGGCAATGATGTCTTCAAAGTGGCTGTGACCCAACTTTCCCATGTTGTGACCGAAACGTTACGTATTAACCAGATTGATAAATCAGAAATCGATTGGTTAGTACCACATCAAGCCAACTTCCGTATTATTAAGGCTACCGCTAAAAAACTTAATATGAGCTTAGACAAAGTGGTACTGACGCTAGCGAAGCATGGTAATACGTCAGCGGCATCTGTGCCGATAGCCCTTGATGAAGCTGTTCGTGATGGTCGTATTCAACGTGGTCATTTAGTGATGTTAGAAGCATTTGGCGCAGGCTTTGCCTGGGGCAGTGCATTAGTTCGTTTTTAATTACTGTTAAAGCAGCAATTAATTTTTATCTTGAATGTGATAGGTAGAATTCATGGAAAATTCAGCTTTTATCTTCCCTGGCCAAGGATCTCAAGCCATTGGGATGTTGGCAGAACTTGCTACTGAGCACGACATTGTGGCTCAAACTTTCTCTCAAGCAAGTGATGTATTGGGCTATGACCTCTGGGAACTGGTACAGCAAGGGCCTGTCGAAACACTCAATGAAACCGACAAAACACAACCTGCACTATTGGTAGCCAGCGTGGCAATATGGCGTGTGTTTGCAGCCAGTGGCAAGCCACTACCGAGCGTACTCGCAGGTCATAGCTTAGGTGAGTACTCAGCGTTAGTGTGCGCAGGTGTCATCGATTTTACTGAGGCAGTTAAGTTAGTCCAATTGCGTGGTCAGTTGATGCAGCAAGCGGTACCAGCTGGTAGCGGCGCTATGTTTGCCATCATAGGTTTAGATAATGATGTCATTGCCAAGGCTTGTGAACAAGCTTCACAAGGCGAAGTGGTGAGCCCTGTTAACTATAATAGTCCTGGACAGGTGGTCATCGCTGGCAGTAAAGCGGCGGTTGAACGTGCAGCCGCTCTATGCAAAGAGGCGGGGGCTAAAATGGTTGTGGCTTTGCCTGTTAGTGTGCCTTCTCACTGTGAGTTGATGCGACCAGCGGCGGATAAATTAGCCCTTGCGTTAGCGTCTATAGAATTTAACGTGCCAAAGATTAATGTGATTAATAATGTTGATGTTGCTGCACCTACATCAGGCGAAGATATCAAAAATGCGCTTGTAAGGCAGTTATACTGTCCGGTACTTTGGGCTGACACCGTGACAACTATTGCGAACATGGGTGTGACTAACTTATATGAAATCGGACCAGGAAAAGTGCTTACTGGACTTGCAAAACGCATTGATCGCTCGCTTACTGCCAAAGCAGTTAACGATGTGGCATCACTCGCAGCATTGACCGCATAGGAGATTTAAATGAGCGTAAGTATAGATTTAACTGGAAAAGTGGCTTTAGTTACTGGTGCGAGTCGTGGTATTGGTCGTGCGGTTGCAGAAACACTAGTAGCAGCAGGTGCAAGAGTTATTGGCACCGCGACGAGTGAGCGTGGCGCAGCTGCGATTCAAGAGTACTTAGGTGATAATGGTCTAGGCTTAGTTTTGAATGTAACAGATAGCCAATCTGTTACTGATTTGTTTGCTGCAATAAAAGAGAAAGAGGGCGATGTTAGTATTCTTGTTAACAACGCTGGTATTACTCGTGATAATTTACTGATGCGGATGAAAGAAGATGAGTGGGGTGATATTATAGATACCAACTTAACATCGATATTTCGCACCTCAAAAGCCGTTATGCGTTCTATGATGAAAAAACGTCATGGTCGCATTATCAATATAGGCTCTGTTGTAGGCTCTATGGGAAATCCAGGCCAAACAAACTACTGCGCAGCTAAAGCTGGATTGATAGGATTTACAAAATCTCTTGCAAGAGAGGTTGCATCTCGTCAAATAACAGTGAATGCTATTGCTCCTGGATTTATCCAGACAGACATGACTGATGAGCTGACTGAAGAGCAGCAGCAAGGTATCATGTCGCAGGTGCCGATGGCGAGACTTGGACAAGCACAAGAGATCGCCAGTGCTGTACTATTTTTAGCTTCGGACTCTGCTGCATACATTACTGGAGAAACTCTCCATGTAAATGGTGGCATGTACATGGTTTAAAGGGTGATATAAAAGCGGCAGCACTTTATTTTATTGATATTTAGTGTCAATATAGAGCCATTTTCGTGGTTAGACCACGAAAGTTAAGCTTGCAATGTGTGTCAAATTGAATAAACTACTCGCAATCTTACGCAAGTGCGTAATTTGAATAGGAAAGAAACTAATGAGCAACATCGAAGAACGTGTAAAGAAAATCATTATTGAGCAACTAGGTGTTAAAGAGGAAGACGTTAAGTCTGCTGCATCTTTCGTTGACGACTTGGGTGCAGATTCTCTGGACACGGTTGAGTTGGTTATGGCTCTAGAAGAAGAGTTTGATACCGAGATCCCTGATGAAGAAGCTGAAAAGATCACTACTGTTCAAGCAGCAGTTGATTACGTTTCAAAGAATCAGTAATCCTGAATTCTAGAAAACAGGCAGCATTTATGCTGCCTGTTTTTGTTTCTGGCTCTTGGAAATTGCGTGTTCCCTTCACTAGTATTTTAATTTCTAACGGCTCAGAACTCACATTATTTAGAAGTAAATAGATACTTCAATCATGTTTAACTCAGTACATAAAGGTGAAAACGTGTCTAAACGTCGTGTAGTCGTAACAGGCCTTGGCCTGATCACCCCAGTAGGTAATACCGTTGATTCAAGTTGGGAAGCGCTGCTTGCTGGCAAAAGCGGTATCACCTCGATAACCAAATTTGATGCTAGCGAGTTCACTACTCGTTTTAGCGGCTCAGTCAAAGATTTTGATGCTGAGCAATACATGTCCCGTAAAGATGCCCGTAAGATGGATCTCTTTATTCAATACGGCATGGCAGCAGGAATACAAGCTGTGACTGATTCAGGTCTGGATATGGATAAGATAGATCCTGCCAGAGTCGGTGTTGCTATTGGTTCTGGTATGGGTGGTATGCCATTGATTGAGCAAGGACACAGCGCTTTATTAAAAGGTGGTCCTCGTAAAATATCTCCATTTTTCGTACCCAGTACCATTATTAACATGATCTCAGGTCACATTTCTATCAAATATGGTATGACAGGTCCTAATTTTGCCGTAACAACAGCCTGTACTACAGGTGTGCATAATATTGGGTTTGCAGCTAGAACTATCGCTTACGGTGATGCAGACGTGATGGTGGCAGGCGGCGCTGAAGATGTAACTTGCCCACTCGCCGTTGGAGGTTTTGCCTCGGCGAAAGCGTTGTCGACTCGTAATGATGATCCACAAGCGGCTTCCCGTCCTTGGGATAAAGACCGTGATGGTTTTGTTATTGGTGACGGCGCTGGTGTGATGATTTTGGAAGAGTATGAACATGCCAAAGCCCGCGGTGCAACCATTTATGGTGAGCTTGTCGGTTTTGGTATGAGTGGTGATGCATTTCATATGACATCGCCTCCAGCCGATGGTGCAGGTGCTGCGGCTGCTATGGTCAATGCCATCAATGATGCAAAGCTTGCTAGAGAGCAGATTGGCTATATCAATGCTCATGGTACTTCGACGCCAGCAGGTGATAAAGCTGAAGTGGCGGCGATCAAGTCAGTATTTGGCGAACATGCACATAATCTGTTGGTTAGTTCAACTAAGTCTATGACAGGTCATTTATTAGGTGCAGCGGGTTCAGTTGAGGCCATTATTACTTTGCTTGCCCTTAGAGACCAAATTATTCCACCGACCTTGAACTTAGACAATCCAGATGAGGGTTTTGATCTCGACTTTGTGCCTCATTCTGCACGTAAACATGAATTCGAGTATGCCTTATGTAACTCATTTGGCTTTGGTGGTACTAACGGCTCTCTTCTATTTAAGAAAGCCTGAAGTTAATATTCGTTAATACTGATTTTTAAGAGAAAAAGCGCCTATATGGCGCTTTTTTATGTTAGATCTGTTTTTAGATTAACGCTAAATATCCTTTTGATTAACCTTAGTTCATATTCGATTAATCTCTTGGAAGCCTTATGAGATAGGCAGATACTGTGATTCTTAAAATATAGCCTCAGGACAGATCTAACATGTTAAACCTAATCGTTGTTCCATTAATGCCATTGGTCGGCGCTTTAACTGCTAATTTGAATGAATTGATCCGAGGTGAATCTGCTCAACAGCACCCTAAAATGTCGATTGGAGTAAAAACGTTTAGCTTAGCAGTGGCTGGGTTTGCCGTGGTTTGGTTTGCCCTGTTGATCACAGCTATATATACAAGTGGAAATATTAGTACACGTGCCGGTGTGGAAGTGTTGATGCTTTTTCTTGTTGGTTTTGGCTTAACAGTTGTTTTCAAAGCATCACGTTTTATCAGTGATAGCGCTCAGTTGTGGATCTATCGATTGGCATTACCTATCATCCTACTCTCAAGCGCGTTAGTGATACAATTTGGCTGATCTGATACTCATCAATAGATAACTTGTACTGTCTATTCAATTTTTGTCGTACAATTAATATTATTCTAAATGAATTTGAGATAGTTATGGCTGGAATAGAGCGCCAAGTAACCCTAAGATTTCTTGCTGAACCCGCAGATGTAAATTTTGGTGGCAAAGTTCACGGCGGCGCAGTGATGAAATGGATCGATCTCGCGGCTTATGCTTGCGCTGCTGCGTGGAGCGGTAAATACTGCATCACAGCTTATGCTGGCGGAATACGGTTTGTAAAACCTATTCATGTGGGTAATATTGTCGAGACCAGTGCCAAAGTTATTTACACCGGTCGTTCCTCAATGCATCTGGCAATCGATGTGAAAGCGGGAGATCCTAAGCATCCTGAACGTTATTTAACAACACACTGTATTGTTATTATGGTTGCTGTCGATGACGAAGGTAAACCTACCGATGTTCCTGAGTGGAAACCGCTGTTCGATGAAGATATTGCCCTTAGGGATTCGGCAATACGCTTGATGGAGATGCGCAAAAAAATAGGCGCGGAGATGGAAGCTCACATTAAATAATCGTTTATGTTAATCAGTTTATATAAAAAAGACGCGTTTACGCGTCTTTTTTTATGTCTCAAATTAGGTTCTCTAATCAAGGGTATATTTGACATTTTCATAGGATAAAACAGCATATTATTGTGTTGCCCATTTAGGTATGATTAATAAAAATTAACTCGAAAAGTTACGTCGTTAAAAATTGTATCCAACTCAATAGGAATAAAAATGGCAAAAGTAGCATTTATTGGCTTAGGCGTAATGGGTTATCCGATGGCGGGACACTTAGTTAACTATGGCCATGAAGTGACGGTCTATAACCGCACTCAAGCACGAGCCGATGCTTGGGAAGCTGAGTTTGGTGGGACATCTGAACTGTCACCATATGAAGCAGCTAAAGATAAAGAGTTTGTTTTTGTTTGCGTGGGCAATGATGACGATCTTCGTCAAGTCATCTTAGGTGAGACTGGGGTGTTGAATGGAATGAGCATCGGGACTATTTTGGTTGATCACACCACCGCATCTGCTGATGTAGCCAGAGAGATAGGTGCATTAGCAGCCACTAAACAGATTGGCTTTCTTGATGCACCAGTATCTGGTGGACAAGCTGGTGCTGAAAAAGGCAAGTTAACGGTAATGACTGGCGGAGATGAAGTCATTTTCGCAAGGACGAAACCTGTCATAGAAGCCTATGCTCTTTGTGTTGAGTTACTGGGCGAAATAGGCGCAGGTCAGTTGACTAAGATGGTTAACCAAATCTGTATTGCAGGTGTGGTGCAAGGCTTGGCAGAAGGGCTTCATTTTGCCCGTAATGCTGGACTCGATGGCGAGAAAGTCGTTGCGGTGATAAGTAAAGGTGCTGCGCAGTCTTGGCAGATGGAAAACCGCTATCAAACCATGTGGCAGGGAGAGTATAACTTAGGATTTGCTGTCGATTGGATGCGAAAAGATCTCAATATTGCACTAAATGA
Source organism: Shewanella sp. MTB7 (assembly GCF_027571385.1). Classification (NCBI taxonomy): domain Bacteria; kingdom Pseudomonadati; phylum Pseudomonadota; class Gammaproteobacteria; order Alteromonadales; family Shewanellaceae; genus Shewanella; species Shewanella sp. MTB7. The sequence continues at coordinate 2,647,020 of NZ_CP085636.1, forward strand.
AGCCCGTAAAAATGGTTCACGATTACCACTTACTGCACTGGTTGATCAATTTTACTCTGAAGTTCAGGCAAGCGGAGGTAACCGATGGGATACCTCAAGTTTATTGGCTAGGCTTGAAAAGAATCGATAATAATGAATATCGAAAAGGACTGAAAATACAGTCCTTTTGTTAAACATCAAGCGAGAGCTAGGCTGCAGGCTCTAAAACAATATGTTCTAACTGTACCGCAGCTACCGCATGTAATGCGTCCATCGTAGCCCCAACTAAAGAGATTTTGCCATGAGCTGATTCGATCAGCACCGCGCGGTTTATTTCACTGAACTCTCGATTATGTCTTGCCATGGTTGAGAGTGCCATCTGCATCGGTAACATCGAAGGATTAAAAGCTGCATTTTCAGCATAGCGACCACAGTAAGTTGCACCATCTTTAGTTTCCAACACTACGGCTGCGTAGCAGTTGGTATAGGGTGCATAGCTTAAACCTGCATGATCCAAAGCTTCGATAATCATTGGATCTGAACTATCTAAGCTGAGTTCATGTTGCTGCTTAGATAACAATGGTTCTGTGACATTGAGATCACTCGGACCAAATGCATAGGGAAGGTAATGGGATAAGGGTTGAGCCTTTTGCTCTGGTAGGTGGATCACGACCTTTTGTCCTTCTACCATCTCATTCATAAACTGGCGGCAGTGACCACATGGAGAGAAGTTCACAATGACATCTAAAATCTGACGTTCGCCGTTGAGCCAAGCATGACTGATGGCACTTTGCTCCGCATGAACAGAGTGAAACAGCGCTTCACCGCAAAGTTCTAGGTTCGCGCCCATGTAGATATCGCCGCTTTTGCCTTTGGCGATAGCACCAACATGAAATTCACTGATAGGTGGCTTAGCAAGTGCTGCTGCAATCGGCAGTAGCGCCAGAAGAAGTTCATTCTCCTCTAATTGACTTTTACTCGCTAGCATAGTGAGTTGTTGAGCATCAATATGTCCTGCAAAGTCAGTATTAAGCAGAGGTATTAATGCATCTGATAACGATTTTGGTAACTGAGCTATGCACTTTATAAATCTATCTTGCATATTCTAGATCCTATAATTGTTAAGCTAATGAACCACAGTTTAGTAATGGGTGTGCATTCTTAATGAGATCGCTATCTCATTTAGCGATTTACACCTTATAAGTTACTAAGGTAATGACATAAAGCTGTCAGTAGTTTCTGTTTGTCTTCATTTTGTGATGTTTCATTAACCAAATTTTCTAGCTTGAACATATAGTCAGGATCATTAAGCCTGTTTTGACAGAACTCTCTCCATCTCATCGACTCTGAATCATCAAAGAGTTCAGGGTAATTACGGCCACGATACCTAAAGAGCATCTCTTTAAGTCGACTATCATCGAAGTGTAGTTCAAGGGCGGCTAAGTTTTGCGGTAACGTATGACGGATGATTTCCATCTTAGCTTTGTCGGCTGAGCTAAAGAATCCACCGCTATAAAGTTGTAGATCAGGATCTGTCGAACTAGATTCATATTCAACGTCAAATACGGACACTAGCTTTTCCCTTAATTCAGGGTGTTGCTTAAGTAATTTATACTGCTCTCTGGCAAAGACTTTATCGATATCGAGTCGCTGTGCGTTCTCATCGGTTAATATTTTTGTCGACGCAATAAAAGGACATTTATTGATATGTACTTGCTTAACACTGATGGGGAGCTCATCGGGAGCAAGATCAGCACGTCTGGTATACATGCGTTCTCTTATTTGCTCTACATCCAGTTCAATCAGAGGCGTGATATCCATGGCCAAGTTTACGCAGATGATGGCATTTTTATTGGTTGAATGATGGGCTACTGGCGCAATGATGGTGGTGCAGCCATGAAGTGAGCTGATCTTTGAACTGACATGGATAAGAGGTTGCATGTTGAGCACATCAATTAGCTTTGATACTTCTTGTTTTTTTCTTAGTCCAAAGAAGTAATCAAATAGCTTTGGTTGTTTCTCTTTAATCAGCTTTGCCATATCGATAGTGGCGTAAACATCTGACATGGCATCATGGGCCTTCTCGTGACTCAAACCATTCGCTTGTGTCAGGTGCTCGAGTTTAAAGCTAGGAGAACCATCCTCTTTTTGAGGCCATTCAATGCCTTCAGGCCTGAAGGCATAACAAGCTCTGACGAGGTCTATTATATCCCATCGGGAGTTACCTTGTTGCCACTCTCGAGCGTAGGGATCATAAAAGTTTCGATAGAAACCATAGCGAGATACTTCATCGTCAAATCGAATAGAGTTATAGCCGGCAACACAGGTATTAGCTTGAGAAAATAGAGTGTGAATTTTGCCAATAAATTCAGCTTCTGGTATCCCTTTTAAATTAGCTAATTGAGGAGTGATCCCTGTGATTAAGATTGCTTCAGGTGATGGCAGGTAATCATTGGCGACTTTGCAATAAAATGTTTCAGGCTCACCAATAATATTGAGATCATAATCGGTTCGGATCCCTGCAAACTGTGAAGGTCTGTCTTTAGCCGGATTGGCACCGAATGTTTCATAATCGTGCCAGAAGATAGTGGGGGTCGCGCTTGAAGACATAGATGAAGGCTTTTGGAGGTTATTTTGGCTAATCATAGCATTGTATTTAGTGGTTTGTCCTTAGTCATCAATAGGGAGGTAAGGCCGATTTCAGATACTATGGTTTAGATTTTTTTGAATTGAACTGTCAGCCATATGAAATGGTGGACTTACAATGGATATAGAACGAAATGTAGTGGCTGATGATGAATGGACATAACGCGAATATGTGAAGGTGTCGGTGGCTTTTCCTTAAATGAAGATTTCATACTAAGTCTTAAGTTTGAATTAGTTAGATGGCTGGTGCAAGTATTAGAAGCAAGGTACAATCTTTCCTCAATTAGAGGTGTAGTATGTTTGAACCCTTATTAACTCAACCAGAGATTATCACCATAGATAAAAGGTGTCGGTTGAAAGTGAGTTTGCATGAAAGTACCGCCGATTTTTGTCTGCTTCAAGTGATGAGTGGACATATTGGTGAGTTTATTGTTGTGTCAATAACACCTGATGCTCTGTCTATCATGGTGAGATTGCATCCATTCTTGTCTGTCAATGTCGAATCATATCCTTTAGATGAACATAAAGCTCTGTCGGTTTTATCCCGCGGAGTAGGGCAAGGATGGCGACTATTTCCTGGCTTAGGAGTATCACCAATTATGTGTGCTCAAGATTTAAAAGCAGGGGTAGATATTACAGTTTCATTTACTGAGCATGCCGATGTAGCACTTGAAAACGAGCCTCAATGGCAGTTGGTACCGCTAGAGAAAGATAGGCGTTTGTTTCATGGCCCCAAAGAGTTATTAATCGCAGAGGCTTTGGTGGCAAAAGATGTCAGTTATGAACTCTCAAGTCAGCAATTACTGCTAGAAATTTGTGATGTGGAGAATGTTAGAAGAAAGCTCTTACGTTTTAGTGTCAGTGCTGAAGTTTGTGGTCATCCAGAATTGAATGACAAAATCTCTGATATAGATGCCCAGCTTATTAAGAAAAAACAATGGTTGTCTCAGCGTTATCATCATTCTGTCGAACGCCTAAATTGGCAAACATCCGCTAACCATGAGCAAAAACATGATCTGCAATCCAGACAGTTAGAGTATTATAGGCTGCTATCAACGACGGCAATTAATGAGATGGTTCAACAGCTCATTAAAGATGAAGATTGATTAGCCTAGTTTATCTACAATTCGATGGAAGAGATAATGAAATACCTGTGCCCAATATGTAAGCAAACCTTAACGTTACAAGAGAATACTTGGTATTGTCCAAGTAACCATAGGTTTGATTGTGCTAAAGAGGGGTATGTTAATTTGTTGCCCGTGCAGAATAAGGGCTCTAAGGATCCTGGTGACAATAAAGAGATGATGTTTGCTCGAAGAGAGTTTTTAAACAAGGGGCATTATCAGGGGTTAAGCGATCGAATTAATGAACTTGCATGTTCACATGGTAAGGATGCACGAATCGGTTTAGATATCGGTTGTGGGGAAGGCTATTACAGTCATCGTTTGCAAGAGGCTTTGTCAGAGTTAGGTGAATTTAAACTGTTGGGGTTAGATATCTCTAAGTCGGCATTAAAGTATGCTTCTAAGCGATATAAAGCGATCGATTTTTGTGTTGCCAGTGCCTTTGAAATGCCGTTTGCAGATGAAAGTTTCGATCTTATGTTGCGTATTTATGCGCCCTCTTTAGATGAAGAGCTTAGGCGTGTCATCAACAAGGGTGGGATATTGATTACCGCTTCAGCAGGTAAGCATCACCATTTTGCGCTGAAACAGTTAATTTATGCTGATCCTAAACCGCACATGAGTGAGAGCAGTCATATTCAAGGATTTGAGCTATTGCACCGTGAAAATTTGGAATCGATAATGATTTTAGAAAATGAAATCGATATCAGTCACTTTCTCAACATGACGCCCTACAGTTGGAAGCTCACCGACGAACAGAAATCCAAGCTGGTGACTGAAGGGCTTAAATGTGAATTAGACTTTAAAATTGAGGTCTTTAGGGCGGTTTAAAAGACCGTTTTTTTTGTTACTGAGCGCTATTTTTTGCTTTGAAGTAAATCAATCCCAAGCTTCAGATAACTCAGTAAAAAGATAATTCACCGTTGACATACCCCCAGAATGATTTATAGTAGTTGCAGCTCGAAATTTGCATTTATTTCATGTTCCAATACGATTTGTTCGTCCTGTTAACATAAGAAATGTCGGCATTTTCAAGCTCTACTGCCGTTATAGGCTATATTTTATTAAGTTACAGGATTTATATCATGTCTCAAGTTACTGGCGTTGTTAAGTGGTTCAACTCTGATAAAGGTTTTGGATTTATCGAGCAAGAGTCTGGTCCAGATGTTTTTGTTCACTTCCGTGCAATCAACTCTGACGGTTTCAAAACTCTTGACGAAGGTCAGAAAGTACAATTCACTGTGACTCAAGGTCAGAAAGGTCCACAAGCTGAGAACGTTACTGTCGTTTAAGCTTATGCCTTTGATTAGCTTATAGTTAATCCTAAAGAATTCTTAAGAGCTGCGATTTATCGCAGCTTTTTTTTGTGTCAAATAAACTGATATTTTTCTTCACTTAACCTCTTCATATTATACCAATTATATTAAGTATCTGTTCATTCAGCGGGAATTCAAAGCGCTGAATGTCAGGTCTATTTATTGCTCCTCGGTATTTGTTCCTGACAATGCTCTACCTCCTATATCCCTATAATCGTGCAATATAGACATGTACCACATCTGACCTTCATGGACGGAGGAAATGTCTCATTTTGTATGGAACAAAATAAACCATGTAGTCGTATATCTAAATCATTCAACGCAGTATCCAGGACTTTGAAACCCGCCCTGCGGGAGGCTCTCAAATATTCCACTTCTGTTTTGACTTAAAAAGGAGTAATCATTCTTTCATCAATGGGCCTTGTATTGAAAACTTGAGCGCCTCTGAATTGATGATATATTTAATGTAATTGGTATAGAAAGGCATCACAAAATGTGATGCCTTTGAAAGTGCATGAATAGCCAATATCGGTTGGTATTATAGGCTTAAGAGAACAACTTATCTTCCAAGCTTCTGCCTTTAAGTATGGCCCTATATCGCCAGTCATTGTGTGAAAATAATTGAAATAATTGTATTTCAAGGTTAATAACATCATCGGCAGAATAGTGAATTAAGAATTCATTTTCCTGCTTTTGAGTGACGGAGTTCACTCCATTCAACGCTGAAATTTCATCGATAAACTGTGTTATATCGCAAGTTTGCATTGAAACTGTAATGTATTCATCGATCAAGTTTTCTTGTATGGAAACCGAACGGCCTAGTTTGCCTTGATCTAGATAGATAACTTGATCACAGAGCTTCTCTAATTCATCCAAGTTATGTGAACTGATGACAAAAGTGATAATGCCTGAAAGAGACTTAACCAGATCTCGAACAACTTTGGCGTTAGCTGGATCGAGGCCTGCCGTGGGTTCATCAAGTAATACCAGTTGAGGAGAACCAATTAATGCCTGTGCGATAGAGGCTCGCTTACTCATACCATGGCTTAACGATTGTGGCTTTTGTTCACTGACATCACTAAGTCCGACTAAGGTGAGAACTCTCATTCCTTCGTCTTTCGCTGCCTTTGCTGACAGACCTTGCAAGGTGCCAAATAAGATAAACTGACTGATTAAGTTGAGATTAGGATCTAAGGTGGCGTCTTGAGGCAGAGAAGAAACCTTGCCGAGTAAATTGGCACTGCCTGGCTTTTCTCCCATGATAGTGACGGAGCCTGAGCTAGGTAAAAGGTAGCCACACAGTAAACTAAATAAGGTTGTTTTACCTGCGCCGTTAGGACCTACGAGCGCAATAGGGGAGCCGGCTTTTAGTTCAATTGTTACCTTATTAAGGGCTTGTTTACTGCCATAAGATTTACTTAATTGTTCACATTTAATCAAGCTCATAGTGAACTCCTCTTCATAAAGTTACGACCCAAGAATAGCAGTACAGCGGCTTGAACTAATGGGATTGGGGCATAGGCAAAGCTTCCTACCCCTTGGGTATTGATCATCATACTGAGCTGAGCTCCGGGAAGTACCCACTGCAGAAGTTCTGCAAGATAAGGGAGTTGGCTATTAATAATGGCGATAATGATTGCACTTATTGCCCAAAAAAGAATGGCGTAAATAGTGGCTTGTCTGGCTGTGTTTGCATACAAAGAGAGGATGGCCATCATGGCGGTATAGGGCAGTAAAATAATAAACAAATTAATGAACACTAAGGCTCCGGAAGTTAATGCTGGCAGCAGAAGTGACATATCTCTAGATATCGCCAATATGACAGTGGCAAGTATTGTCAGTATCAGCAATAACGACTGGATTAGCATGTGACCTGTAAATCGTCCGAAAAAGATACTGTCGCGACCTGTTCGTAAAGTCAGGAAGCGGAACGTTCCTCTGTGTTTATCTGAGGCGAACTGATCTGCCGATACGAAGATGCTAAATAGCGGAAATAAGTAGAGCGCCGCTATCCAGAATATCGCCATCTCGGCGACTTCCCATTTAAACAGCTCATTAATTGAACTCTCGCCAAACATGGCGCTAATCAGTTGTTTGAACTCTTCTGTTAACAGAAAACTGGAGGCACTGCTGATAGGATAAAGAAGGATCAATAACCATACCAATGCAAAGGCGAACAGTGAGATTAAGCCTCTTGGATTAAAGAGGAGTTTTTTGAGTTCAAATTTTGCCAGTATAAGTGTGTTTCTCACCATACTGGGTGTTGTGTGAGATTCCAAAGTATTCCCTTATTGTTTTTACGCTGATGTAGACACGATATGAGTGAGTCTTAGCTGCCTAAATCTGGGGGTGGTGTTCATTTATGGACAAGTAGTGGGTAAAACAGTTCCATATCGTAACGTAATATGACGATAGGATGCCAGTTTACCTGTTTGCTTAATCTAGCTGTTATGAGCTTAAGAGCACATTATTCAAGTAGATCTTGGAGCGCGTCGGTTAAGCGTTTCACGTTTTGCTCCAGTACGCTGACTCTTGCAGATAACACTTCTATCTCGGTGTTATCTTGAGTTGCTACGGTTTTATCTGCTCTATTTTGAGTGGATAAAGAGACTGACTCTCCTTTGATCTGATCTGACATTAACTCTTCAAAACAAGAGTCGCGTCTTCCTGGTTCTTTTGGCAACTGATGAATCAAAGCGGGATCTTTTTGCATAAGCGAAATAAGGGCATGATCCACCTCACTTAGCTCACTGAATTGGTGTAAACGGCCGCTGCGAGTTTTTAATTCGCCAGGTGTCTGGGGTCCCCTAAGCAATAACAAGCAGATAATAGCAAATTGAGCAGGGTTGAATTGAAGATCGCTAAATTCAGTATTACAAAACCGGTGTTTATACTTAGTGACTCGAGAACCAAAACCAGTTTGGTCTGTGACAAGTCTTTTCTTTATTAATGAGTCGATAGCCGCCTGAGTGTCAGCTTCCGTTATTGACATAACTGGATCACGGCTTGATTTTTGATTGCAGGCTAACATGAGCGAGTTGAGCGATAAGGGGTATTGATCTGGAGTGGTGATCTCTTTTTCAAGCAGACAACCAATGACTCTAGCTTCCTGAAGCGATAAATTCATTTTTGATGATCCATAAAAAAAGCATGACTTTGTTATAACAGAGTCATGCTTTTAATCAAAGGGGGTAATGCTAGATATCACCCTACTGCTTGATAACTAACCAAACTCCCTTTAATCTTGGTCAACCAATCTGATTCCATCGATAGCGATGGTGATCTGTTTGGCTTTATACAAACCACCAATGCTCTTCTTGAAAGCTTTCTTACTCATAGATAGCTTGGCGTATATGGTATCTGCATCAGTCTTATCATTTAATGGTAGAAAACCACCCGCTTGTTTAAGCTTAAACATGATCGTAGTTGAATGCTTATCAAGCTCTTCCTTGACCCCTTTTTGCAACATAAGGTCAATTTTGTCATCAGAGCGAACTTGTTTAACGAAGCCTTTCATTCGTTGGCCAAAGCTCAGTGTACGGAACACTTCATTCTTAAAAATTACGCCCCAATGACTGTGATTAATTATCGCCTTGTAACCGAGATCCGTCGTCCCACCAATAATGAGATTTACCTCTTCGCCTGCATCATAAGGTGGTGGTGCTCTGTCGAGAAATCTATCGATTTTTGAAGAGGCGACGATGCGGTCATCGACGTGACTTTGGTAGATGTAGACAAGGTAAGAGCGGCCTTCCTCTATTTCACGGTGCTGTTCCCCAAAAGGAAGTAATAAGTCTTTGTCTAAACCCCAGTTTAAAAAAGCACCAAATTGTCCAGTAGAGACGGCTTCTAAATAGGCAAACTGGCCGACTTCAGCTAAAGGTTTACGTGTGGTAGCAATGAGCTTATCTTCTGAATCCAGATAGATAAATACCTCTAGCATGTCGCCTAAGTTACACCCTTTTGGCATGACCTTGGTCGGTAGCAGTATTTGACCTAGTTCCTGTCCATCTAAATAAACGCCAAATTCAACGATTTTAACGACTTCAAGTGTGCTGGTTTTGCCTATCTGTATCATGTGATTCTCAATTGCTGACGGTATATCTTCGATTGCGGATTATAGTGGAAAAAATGCCAATAATCTTGCGATGATTTAGTGCTAATGTCAGTTTTTGCTTAAAAATGGCGTATTAGCAGCCACATTTAAAAAATTCCATGTTAATGTTGGCCCTGTTATTCGTAAACTTAACAGTGGTTATGCGATAAATTAGTCTTGCATAATCATCGTTTGGGGTGTTTAATTGCGCCCCATTTTTATTGGTTTAATGACTGTTGCCTCAATCTGTTACTCAGGTTGTAATTGAGACTGAGTGAGTTAATAAAGGTCACTGGCACTGGTCCTTGGTCTAAATCGATGTGAACTAATGATGAATTAGGTTACGTCCTATGACTATTTATAGGTTTAATGATATGAGTAATTGGTCTATTAATGATGCTCGCACAGGGTATAACGTTAATTATTGGAGTCAGGGGCTCTATGGCATCAGTGACGAAGGTGAAGCTACTGTTTCGCCTGATCCATCTCGACCTGAGTGCAGTATCGGACTCAATGAACTGGCAAAGGATATGGTTAATTCAGGTGTCGCCCTACCTGTGTTGGTTAGATTCCCGCAGATTTTGCATCACAGAGTCAATAGCGTATGCCAGGCGTTCAACCAAGCAATACAAAAGTATCAATATCAAGCGGACTATCTGTTAGTTTATCCTATTAAAGTCAATCAACAGCAAACGGTTGTTGAGGAAATTTTGGCAAGTCAGGTTGAGAAAGAAGTACCTCAATTGGGCTTAGAAGCAGGCAGTAAACCTGAGTTGATGGCCGTATTGGCTATGGCACAGAAAGCGAGTTCAGTGATCATCTGTAACGGATATAAGGATATTGAATATATCCGTCTTGCATTGATTGGTGAAAAACTCGGTCATAAAGTTTATATCGTGCTCGAAAAGCTGTCTGAGCTTAAAACGGTACTAGAAGAATCTAAAAAACTGGGCGTAACGCCCCGTCTGGGTTTACGCGTACGCCTTGCGTTTCAAGGCAAAGGAAAATGGCAAGCCAGTGGTGGTGAGAAGTCTAAATTTGGGCTTTCAGCTTCGCAGGTATTAACTGTAATTGAGTCTTTAAAGCATGAAGATATGCTGGACTCTCTGCAATTATTGCATTTCCATTTAGGCTCTCAAATTGCTAATATTCGTGATATTCGCCAAGGTGTGAGTGAAGCGGGGCGTTTTTATTGTGAGCTGCAAAAGCTCGGTACTAACGTTAAATGCTTCGATGTCGGTGGTGGACTTGCTGTCGATTATGACGGTACCCGCAGTCAGAACTCAAGTTCGATGAACTATGGCTTAACTGAGTACGCAAATAATATTGTCAGTGTGTTGACCGACCTTTGCAACGAATACGAACAGCCGATGCCGAGAATTATCTCAGAATCTGGCCGTTATCTGACAGCGCATCATGCTGTATTGATCACTGATGTTATTGGTATAGAAGCTTACAAACCTGAAGATATTCAACCTCCATCTGAAGATGCTCCGCAGTTATTGCAGAATATGTGGCAATCTTGGAACGAGATCAGTGGCAGGGCAGATCAACGTGCTTTAATTGAGATTTACCACGATTGCCAGAGCGATTTGACGGAAGTTCACTCCCTGTTTGCTTTAGGTCAATTGAGTTTAACTGAGCGTGCTTGGGCTGAGCAGGTAAACTTGAGGCTTTGTCATGAGCTTCAAGGTGTGATGAGCAGTAAATATCGCTTCCACCGTCCTATTATCGATGAATTGACAGAAAAGTTAGCCGATAAATTTTTCGTTAATTTTTCTTTGTTTCAATCTCTACCTGATGCTTGGGGTATCGATCAGGTGTTCCCGATCATGCCGCTTTCTGGTCTTGATAAAGCGCCAGAGCGTCGTGCTGTGATATTGGACATCACCTGTGATTCCGATGGCACCATAGATCAATATGTTGATGGCCAAGGCATTGAAACGACACTGCCAGTACCGGCATGGAGTGCAGAGAGCCCTTACCTTATTGGCTTTTTCCTTGTGGGCGCATACCAAGAGATTTTAGGTGATATGCATAACCTATTTGGGGATACAAACTCTGCAGTTATTCGCTTAGATGATGATGGTCGTACTAACATTGAGTCGGTATTAGCCGGTGATACGGTGGCAGATGTGCTGAGATACGTTAATTTAGATGCCGTATCATTTATGCGCACTTATGAAGAGTTAGTGAACAAGCATATTCAGGAAGATGAGAGAGCACATATACTTGAAGAGCTGCAATTGGGCTTAAAAGGGTATACCTATCTTGAAGATTTCTCATAAAAATTAATTATATACTCTATCGTATCTAGATAAATCAGGCCCGTTAAGGGCTTGATATTGGGTAAGCCTACAGATGTTTTTTGAAGGGTCAGAAAAAAGAGTAGAAGTACGAGTATCGACTTCAACAAATTCGTTACGTCTTCTCGATGATAAGTTTTGGGTTGACGTGGTAGCCAGTGCTAATGCAGAAATACTCTCGAAAATGAGTAATGAGTTCTGTGATGCCTATTTACTTAGCGAGTCTTGCTTATTTGTCTGGGACGATAAGTTGTTAATGTTGACCTGTGGTAACACAAGGTTAATTGATGCGGTGATCTTATGTGTCGATAAACTGGGGCTGTTAGCGATAGCTTCTGTCACTTACCAACGTAAGAGTGAATACCTTTCCCATTTGCAAGCCAGCTGTTTTAGTGAAGATCTTTTACGACTTAGGTCTAAATTGTCCGGTGCTGCATATCGGATCGGTCATTTAGATACCCATCATCATTATCTCTTTGCTACAGAAACGGTTTGTCCTGCGCTTGTGCCAAAATCCAATAATGAGCTGCTTATGTACCATATAAAAGGGGCGGTGGCTGATTATCTTAGGAGTGACAGGCAGAGTTGTGAACAGATCCGCCAGATGTTAGGACTCGAAGCATTATTTCCGAGTTTTACCTTTGATGATCATTTGTTTAGTCCCTTCGGTTACTCAATAAATGGCCTGTGGGAGGATAAATATATGACTATTCATATTACTCCTCAGGAGCAGAGTTCTTATGTGAGCATTGAAACTAACTTGCACTCGGAACTAATAGTGTTCAATATATTCTCCGCTCTGTTGAATAAATTAAACCCTCAAAGCTGGGATGTGATTAGTTTCAATAGCGAGGTAGTGACAGATGGTTTTCCACCTTATTTTTCGGTGGCCAGCTGTATTCTGCCAATTAACGACAATGATACGGTACAGTTCAATCAATATCAGCAGTTAAAAAGTGAAGTGCTGCTGCCTGAATTGTTATAACAATATTACGGAGGTTTTATGACCACAATTGCTGACAAGCCCGATTACTCTCTTTATTCCAATGCATTTGGTTATTTAAGACAGCCATTAGATTTCAATCCAATAAAGAGCGATGCTGATGTTGTTGTTTTAGGTTTGCCGTTCGACATGGCAACGACTGGACGTTCTGGTGGGCGCATGGGCCCTGGTGCAATACGTCAAGCATCGGTTAACCTTGCTTGGGAAGAGACGCGTTGGCCATGGGATTTTAAGCTAAGTGAACACCTAAAGATTGTTGATGCGGGCGATCTGGTTTATGACTGTGGTGATTCGGCTGATTTTACTAAAAGAGTTGAAGACTTTGCTACGGCTATTGTTGAGTCTGGCAAAGCCATGCTTAGTTTCGGTGGTGATCACTTCGTGACTTTGCCGTTGCTTCGTGCTCATTATAAGACACACGGCAAGATGGCTTTATTACATTTTGATGCTCACACTGATACATACAGTCAAGGTAGTCAGTATGATCACGGCACCATGTTTTTCCACGCGCCAAAAGAGGGCATAATCGACGCAGATCATTCTATCCAGATTGGCATTCGTACCGAATATAATCGTGATGATCATGCTTTTAAAGTGATCGATGCTGCGACAGCCAATGATCTGAGTGCTGATGAGATAGTTGCTCAAATTATCGAACGAATTGGTGATTTGCCACTGTACATTACTTTTGATATCGATTGTCTTGATCCTGCTTTTGCGCCTGGTACTGGAACACCAGTGTGTGGCGGCTTAACCAGCGATAAAGCGATGAAGATCATTCGTGGTCTTGCTGGCGTAAATGTCGTTGGGATGGATGTTGTGGAAGTAGCACCTGCTTATGATCATGCTGAAATTACAGCATTAGCTGGGGCGACATTAGGCCTTGAGATGTTGCACATTTGGGCTGAAGCACATAAACGTAACAAATAACCTACTGCTTGTTCCTATGGATTAAGGATAGAGAAAAATGTCAAAGCTGAGTGATGTCAGGCGAGAATATTCTTTAGGGGATCTTCACCGAGAAGTCCTTCCTGATGATCCTATGAGTTTATTCTCTAAGTGGATGGAGGAGGCGAGAGACTCTGAGTTATTGAGTGATCCCACCGCCATGTCCGTTGCGACGGTAGATGGAAATGGTCAACCTTTTCAAAGGATTGTTTTGCTAAAAAGGTTTGATGAAGAGGGGTTTGTTTTCTTTACCAATCTAGAAAGTCGAAAATCACAACAGATAGCACATAACTCCAAGGTGAGTTTATTGTTTCCTTGGCATGCTCTAGAGAGGCAAGTCGCGATTACTGGTGAAGCGGAAGCATTATCGACAGCAGAGGTGCTCAAGTATTTCATTACTCGGCCAAAAGAGAGTCAGATAGCAGCTTGGGTCTCTAAACAATCAAGTAAAATATCTGCGAGGCAAGTCCTCGAGAGCAAATATGCAGAAATGAAGGCTAAGTTCCATCAAGGAGAAGTGCCTTTGCCTAAGTTTTGGGGCGGCTATTTAGTCAGACCCTCAAGCATTGAGTTTTGGCAAGGGGGTGAACGTCGATTGCACGATCGTTTCATCTATTCAAAAGAGCAAGCTAACTGGGATATCTCAAGGCTTGCACCTTAATTCCTAATTAACAAACTTAAAGGAGGGACGGTGAAAACAGTCCCTCCTTTCCATTGCCGTCATTGTAGCGATTTCATTCTTACTGTTAGAGTATTCTTCCTGCCAAAAGTGACTATACCAATTACATTAAATATGTAATTGGTATTACACAAGCCAAGCTTCACTTTTATTTAGCTGCATTCCCATTTACATTCTGCTAATTAGATTTATATACTGTGAGCCACATCTCCTCAGTTATATTTTAAGGAACAGATATGAAACGAATAGTTATAACACTTATTCTCGGAACGCTTAGCTTCATGACTTCGGCTACCCCATGGATAATTGATAATGAAGCTTCTGACATTAACTTTATTACAACAAAGAAAGTTAACTTTTCAGAAGTGCATGAATTTACGTCTTTCTCTGGTAGTTTGAATAGTAAAGGGGGGTTTGAACTTGCTATTGATCTGGCGAGTGTATGGACCAATGTTGCAATCCGAGATACTCGAATGAGAGAGATGTTGTTTGAAGTTGCTTCTTTTCCCAAATTAATGCTTAAGGCTAACATCTCAATGGTTGCATTAGATAAGATAAACATCGGTTCTAGTGCGAAGATGAAAGTCGATGCTAATCTATCTTTTCATGGTAAAACACAAGCAATTCCAATGACGGTGAATGTTATTAGGCTTAATGAGAGTGAGCTTATAGTGGTGAGTGTTCAACCTGTGATAATTAATGCAGAACAGTTTGGTCTTTCAAGGGGGGTTGAAAAGTTACGAGAGATAGCTGGACTGACTTCTATTGGACATTCAGTACCCGTATCTTTCATATTGGACTTAACCCGTTAAGTGTTTTTGGTAAAAAAAGTCATCGTTAACCATTAAACTTGTTAATAAAGCTAAATAAAAGCCAATTAAACTGGCTAATGAGCATGGCATCAACCATGCTCTAATTGAGCATAAAAACAGAGGCTAAGATGGTTACCGACAAAGAGGGATATATGCACCTTGTCCAATACCTCACCGAGCACTTGTCGCTCTTTGAGGATAAGAGCAATGAGTCCTTGACTAATGATACGGTACTGGAGTTATTTGAGGCGCAACTCGCTGCTCAAATCATTATGGTGTGCGGGCAGAATCCGTCACTAAATTTTGCTCAAAGAAATAAGGTGATAAGGGAGGTCGATGCGATTGTTTATGATCTTGAAGAGATTTTAGGGTTTGTTGCTAATCAAAAAGTGACACCAGAGCAAATCTCATTTATCACAGAGTTTTCAGGTTTGATAAAAAATCTTTTTGACCATGAAATTGCCATCTTACTTGCTTAATTCTTGTTGAGTTTAAACAGATACTTATACTTATTTAGAATAAAGACAACGTCACTTTTTTATTCAGGATTCGCTACTTATTGAGCAAGGAGCACGTTATGCTTGAGTTGTTACACGGTTTTGACCATGACACCGTTGCTATCCGAGCATCGGGAGTTGTGACAGGCAAAGATTATGATCAACAATTAATTCCTATTATCGAGGATAAGTTGAAAGATCATGCGAGTATTAAGCTTTGGTACGAGTTTGACGACAAGTTCGAAGGCATAACCGTTGGCACACTCTGGGATGATGCTAAAATAGGTTTGTTTCATATGACTGATTTTTATAAGGTGGCTATCATTACCGACAGCCAATTAGTGGCGGGTATGGCCAATGTGTTAGCTTATATGCTCCCATGTCCAGTTAAAGTATTTGAACAAAGTGAGGCCTTAGATGCTTCTCATTGGATGAAAGAAACCTAAAGCATTATAGACTCCCCTTAATCAAAATTAATCAACCGACTCAGTGTCGGCTTTTTTGTTTGTTTGTTAGAATTGGCACAAATGCATTATCTCTACGAATAGGAACAAACATGGTTAAAGTTATAGGCTTTTGTTTTTTATTGCTTACAAGTGCTTCTTGGGCTGGAGATAAAGCCATCATAGGAGCATCTGCCAATATGTCAGTTAGCGAAACTGGATTGAATTATCAAGCAAGAATCGATACCGGAGCGGGAAATACCTCATTACATGCTTATGATCTTGAGATTGAAGGTGGCAGTGCGAAAAAAATGAAGGATAATGTTGGTAAAATGCTCATGTTTACCACAGAAAATGAAGCGGGTGAACAGAAGCGTCTTAAGGGGGAGATAGTTAAAACTTCGACTGTAAGTAACTCTCAGGGGCGTGAAACACGTTATATGGTTGAACTACATATAGGTGAGAATGGTCATGAGAGAAAAGTAAAAGTGAATCTTAGAGACCGTAGCCATATGGATTATAAACTCTTGATAGGCCGTAACTGGCTTAATGGGAGGTATATAGTTGATGTCTCGGATAAAAAGGTGATAGGGCCCGTTGCTTCGATCAGCATTATCGAGACGGGGATGATGTTCAAAACACGAATTGATACTGGTGCGGTTGAGAATTCACTGCATGCCGTCGACCTTCATGTTGAAAACGGCGTGAAAGATATGGACAAGAATTTAGGTAAGATGTTGAGTTTTACAACCGAAAATGAGAAAGGTGAGACTCAACGTGTTCATGCAATGATCATTGAGACATCATTGATTCGTAATGCTCAAGGCAGTGAGGTTCGTTATATGGTTGAGCTTAATATCGGTGAAAAAGATCAGGAATATAAGGTCAAAGTAAACCTTAGAGATAGAAGTAAAATGAGTCATAAGCTGTTAATTGGACGTAACTGGATCCAAGGTCATTATTTAGTCGATGTGTCACGCTAGTTCCTCATCTATGAGATAAAAGATGCTTTGGCATCTTTTATCTCTCGAAAGGATCATTCACCTTTAGGTAAGTGACAAGTAGTTCTGGTGAACTGGTTTATCTCAGATTCAATGATTAACTCACCGTCGTGTTCTGTCATTAACCAGGCACAAAGAATGGATAAGCTTCTGTTGTTCGCGTTAGACAACAACTGCTCGTTTAACTTTTGCAGTTTTTCAGAGGAGAGGCCTACACCATTGTCCTCAACGTAGATACTGATGATCTCATTTTCTTGAGTGATATTTACTGTTATGGTTTTATCGTTTTGTTGGTTGATAAAAGCATGGGTGAGACTGTTATTAATGATGGAATAAAACAGAAATAATAGATCCCATGAAGAGATCTTGATACTGATATTCTGTTCACATTCAAGCACAAGGTTAATCTTCTCATGTTTAAGTTTAGATTCAAATACCGCAAGAAAATGAGTGATAAATTGCGACAGGTTCGTTGCCTTCATCGTCGCATTTTTACTCATTAACAGATGTTGAAAATGTCTTAATGTGTCAGCGTGATGAGTGAGAACCGTCAGTGTTTCATCACTTCCAGTGTCAGCCTTTAGTCTGTTTTGGCACTCTTTAGCAATAAGATGATCCAATTCAAGCATCTGTTGTTTAATCAAAGTGGAGAACATATTCGGGAACAGTTGGTAAATATTTGAGTCAATATTTCTCTGTTGAGCATCATAGGCATTTTCCTGTTCTAACTGGCTAATGAGCTCTCTTTGTTCATTGTTTCTCATTTGGATCAATGTGATCTCTTGTGTTACTTCACCTATCTCTGCTGAGAGTTGTTGATTACTCTTGTGTAGTTCTTGTGTGATAATTTTTTGAGAGCTGATATCGAATGCCATATTTCCAATGGCAGTGAGCTCACCTTCGTTATCAAAAATTGGATACTTGGTGACTTGATAGATAATGTCGCCATGGGGCGAGGGGACGGATTGTTCAAAGCTATGAGGTTGTTGGGTCGTTATGATTATCTTATCTTGTTGCAATATGATTTCGGCAATACGAGGAGAGAAAAGCTGTAGATCTTTTTTGCCGATGATGACGTGTTTCTCGACACCGACAACTTCACAAAATCGATTGTTTACTAAGGTATACGAACCATTTATATCTTTAATAAAAATAAGGTTATGAGAGGGATTTAATAGTGAGTTAAGCTGTAACTTGTTGGATTTTAATTCTTTTTGTGCCAGTTTTTGAACAGAAACTTGCTCCTCTAAAGCGATATTATTAGCATCTAAACTTGCGAAAGCCACTTCGAGTTGGTGATTTCTAAATACAAATGCTTGGGCTAGTTGGCCCATCTCATCGTGACGAGTTGATGCTTCAAGTTCAAGTTTTGCGATCTTGTTTTCCTTTAGTGCGGACACCATTGCTGAAATGGGTTGGATAAACAGCCTATGTTGCAGTAAAAATAATAGTACTAAGCCAAATAACTGCATAATCACTAAGTAAAAACCTATTCTTGCTGCAATGTTGTTGGCTTCTTCATTGATTGAATCTAGTGGTGTGATAAGCACCACTCTCCAAAAGGTTTTAGGCATAATGAAAATAGAGACTAGAACTGGCTGTCCATTGCCCTCTTTTAAATCGAATTCAAAAGAGCTGATTAACTCAGCTCTTTTGAATGTGTTACCAGCACTGAGATTAATTAAAGCCGCGAGTTTATCCCTTTGAGAGGGGTCGCTACTCTGTAACAGCTCAACGAGTTGTTCATCACTGTATATAGGGTGTAGTGCAGCACGATTAATTAATTCATTATCAATTTCAATCAACTCGTGTTGGATTCTGCCGAGCTCAGGTTGATTTTCCGTGAGTTGTTCGAAGGATTCAAATAGAGCAGGATTTTCAATCAACGTGGGGCTTGTATGTCCCTCTGGGAAAGCGATTATTCTATTGAGATGATCTAACGCGAAAATATAGCCATTACTTTCAGTTTCCGCATTAATGGCATCATAGAAAAAGTTGGCTAATCCCACAAGAGATATGTCTATGGTGGCCACCCCTAAAAACTGGTGTTCCGACCACATAGGAACCGAAGCCGTTAACATGGCTTCTTTTGTGTAAGTGTCGATATAGGATTGGGACCATAATGGGGTAGTTTTAGGATAGAAGCGTACTGGTTTATACCAGTTTTCTTGATGGTAATCCGGACCTCTGTAACTGTTGTATCCCTCGATCTGTTGTAATTCTAGTGTCTCATCTCTCGCCCAAAATAGACTGTCGCGCTCTTTTCCTTGATTAAAGGCACCTGGTTCCGGCCAGATCCCCCCCCCAGTGATCAGTTGATGTTTACCATCGGCATTCAATATAGCAGGTATGGACTTGATCAATACCTGACGGTTACTTCGATAAAGCTCACCTAAAGAAGCGATTGAATCTGCTAAGGTCTCTATCTTAGTGGTGGTCTGTTCAAGTGTCGCTATGAAAGCCAAACCATGATTTTGACTTAATACTATTTGGGTTTGAAGGTGGTGGCTTTTCTCTATGGTGAAGATAAGCCAAACGCTGGAGAGGATAATTAATGAAGCTATGATAAATTGAATAATGGAAAATTTGATCGGTAAACTGTCACGCCAGCGTAGGACTTTTATAGAGGAGTGGTTCAAGTTTGAATTACCCATAGTAAACATGGATCCTTAAGTGACTTAATGCGTTCAAATGATGGCGACATTTTTTACTAACCAGTTAAAGTTTAAACTTTTTCTTTTATTTCAAGCTGGATTATTTGCTTCAAAAAAAGAGTTTACGCTGCAGTTGAACTTATCGCGAGTAAAAGTTTACATTTTAAGTGCAGTTCGGTAACAACATCCGCCCTATTTGAGTCGTTGATTAATTGAACATCTTGATAAAATAACGGTTTTGTATATAAAACAGTGAAAAGCTGCTGGTCAAAAGCTTCTATGTCACGTAAAATTTGAGTCTTTTTCTATTTTCACAAAGAAATAGCAAGCACTAGAGAGCAATGGCCTGTGGGCCGCGCATTGGAAGAGATGATGTCACAGTTAACAGAGATCGTAGAACAGGCTTTAGCCGCCATTGAAGGGACTGATGATTTAAAAGCCCTTGATGACATTCGTGTCGATTACCTAGGTAAGAAAGGTAAAATCACTGACATGATGAAAATGATGGGGAAACTCAGTCCAGCCGAAAAACCCGTATTTGGACAAGCAGTTAATCAGGCGAAGCAAACGGTTCAAAAGCTGTTGTCTGAGCGTGTAGAGGGACTGAAAGCCATCGAACTGCAAGCAAGTCTTGCCGCAGAAAGCATTGATGTCACACTACCAGGTCGTCGTATCGACAACGGTGGTCTGCACCCTGTGACGCGTACTATCGAACGTATTGAGACATTTTTTGGTGAGCTCGGCTTTAGTGTAAAGGAAGGTCCAGAAATCGAAGATGATTTCCATAACTTCGACGCATTAAATATTTCAGAACATCATCCAGCTCGTGCCGATCATGACACTTTTTACTTTAATCCTAAGGTGATGCTTCGTACCCAGACTTCTGGTGTACAGATCCGCACCATGGAAAACGAAAAGCCGCCATTGCGTATTATCTCTCCAGGGCGCGTATATCGTAACGATTATGATCAGACCCATACACCGATGTTTCATCAGGTAGAAGGTTTGTTGGTTGCAGAAAACGTGAACTTTGCTGAACTCAAAGGTATATTGCACGACTTTTTGCGTAATTTCTTCGAAGAAGATCTGCAAGTGCGTTTCCGTCCCTCTTACTTCCCATTCACAGAGCCATCTGCTGAAGTCGATGTTATGGGTAAAAATGGCAAATGGTTAGAAGTATTAGGCTGTGGCATGGTTCACCCTAATGTGCTTCGTAGTGTAGGTATCGATCCTGAGAAGTACTCTGGATTTGCTTTTGGCATGGGCGTTGAACGTCTTTCAATGTTGCGCTATGGCGTTAACGATCTGCGTTCATTCTTTGAAAACGACTTACGTTTCCTCAAGCAATTTAAATAACGGAGCTGTATTAGCATGAAATTTAGTGAATCTTGGCTTCGTGAATGGGTAAATCCAAATATTAGCCGTGACGAGTTGTCACACCAAATTACCATGGCTGGTCTAGAAGTTGATGGTATTGAAGGTGTTGCTGGTGAGTTTTCTGGTGTCATCATTGGTGAAGTTGTCGAATGTGGTCAACATCCAGACGCTGATAAGTTACGAGTAACGAAAATCAATGTCGGTGAAGATGAGTTAATTGATATTGTATGTGGCGCTGCTAACTGTCGTCTTGGTATTAAAGTTGCTGTTGCTATGGTGGGAGCCGTTCTTCCGGGTAACTTTAAAATAAAGAAAGCCAAACTACGTGGTGAACCATCTTGTGGCATGCTTTGCTCTTACACTGAGCTCGGTATTAATATTGAAAGTGATGGTATTTTAGAGCTACCGTCTGATGCACCTATTGGAGCAGATCTACGAGAATATTTGAGTCTTGATGATGCTGTGATCGACGTCGATCTAACCGCTAATCGTGCTGATTGCCTCGGTATGGCAGGTCTTGCCCGTGAAGTGGGTGTATTAAATCGTCAGGCTGTTACAGAGCCAACATGGGAAGCCGTTGTCCCATCTATCGATGATATGGTCAAAATTGACTTGCAAGCTCCTCAATCATGTGGACGTTACTTAGGTCGTGTGGTTAAAAACATAAATGTGAAAGCGGCTACACCACTTTGGATGCAGGAAAAATTGCGCCGTAGTGGTATTCGCTCTATCGATCCTATTGTCGATATTACTAACTATGTATTGATTGAGTTTGGCCAGCCGATGCATGCCTTTGATCTTGCTAAACTTGAAGGCGACATTCAAGTACGTATGGGGAATGGTGTTGAGAAGCTCACACTGCTCGATGGTAACGAGATCATCGTCCCAGTTGACAGTTTAGTCATTAGTGATGAAAAGAAGCCTCTAGCGCTTGCTGGGGTCTTTGGTGGTGAATTCTCTGGCGTGAGTAGTGAAACGCAAGATATTATGCTGGAATGTGCCTATTTTGCCCCACTTGCTATCTTAGGTAAGACTCGTCGTTTGGGTCTGCATACTGATTCTTCACATCGTTTCGAGCGTGGTGTTGATCCTGAGTTACAACACAAAGCGATGGATCGTGCAACTCGTTTGATTTTGGACATTTGTGGTGGTGAAGCGGGCCCGGTCGCTGAAGCTAAATCAGACGAGCATTTGCCTAAGCCTGTCGCGATCACTTTACGTCGTAGCAAGCTTGATCGCATTTTAGGTCATCATATTGTCGATGCTGAAGTGACCGAGATCATCGCGCGGTTAGGTTTTTGCGCCGTGAAGACAGCCGACACATGGGAAGTGGTTACGGCAACTTACCGTTTTGATATGGCCATCGAAGAAGACCTTATTGAAGAAGTTGCACGCATCTACGGTTATAACAATATTCCAAATATTGCTCCCGTTGGCGTTTTGAGTATGCCTGATCATAACGAATCAGACATCAGTCTAAAGCGCGTACGTAGCATGTTGGTTGCTCGTGGTTTCCAAGAAGCTATCACTTACAGCTTTGTTGATCCTAAGATGCAAGCCTTGGTTCATCCCGGCGTAGAAGCCATGATATTACCTAATCCTATCTCAATTGAGATGTCAGCAATGCGTTTATCAACGCTAACTGGTCTGCTCAGTGCGGTAGGTTACAATCAAAGCCGTCAACAAAATCGTGTTCGACTTTTTGAGTCAGGATTACGTTTTATTCCTGATGCAACAGCCGATTCTGGTGTGCGTCAGCAGGCGATGTTGGGTGCTGTGATTTCAGGTGTTCAAAACGATGAACATTGGTCTATGGAGTCAAAAACTGTCGACTTTTTCGACCTTAAGGGAGATCTTGAGGCAATTCTTGGCTTGACAGTGTCCGAGGAAGAATTTACTTTTAGATCTGCAATGCATTCGGCGTTACATCCGGGGCAATGTGCTGAAATATTAAGAAATGATAGAGTAATCGGTGTTATTGGTGCGATCCATCCGAGTTTAGAGAAGCCTTTCGGACTCAATGGTAAAACCATTGTTTTTGAAGTCGAACTTGATGCTTTGTTGCATGCGCGACTGCCGCTAGCCCAGACTGTATCGAAGTTTCCAGCTAATCGTCGAGACATCGCTATCTTAGTTGATGACGAAGTTCTCGCTGATGATGTTGTAAAAATGATAAGAAAAGTTGGCCAAAATCAGTTGGTTGGCATAAACTTATTTGACGTATACCAAGGTAAGGGTGTTGAGCCTGGCAAAAAGAGCCTAGCAATCGCACTTACACTACAAGACAATACTCGTACACTTGAAGAGAAGGAAATAGCTGAGATGGTTGATTCAGTCGTTACAACTCTCAAGTCTGAGTTCAACGCATTGTTGAGGGATTAAAAGTATGGCACTTACCAAAGCCGAAATGGCAGAGCATCTTTTTGAAACGCTTGGAATTAACAAGCGCGTGGCTAAGGAGATGGTAGAGGCATTTTTCGAAGAAATTCGTCAAGCACTCGAAAGTGGTGAGCAGGTCAAGTTATCTGGCTTTGGCAATTTTGACCTTAGAGATAAGAATCAAAGACCGGGAAGGAACCCGAAAACAGGCGAAGATATTCCAATCTCTGCACGCCGAGTTGTGACTTTCAGACCTGGACAGAAGCTTAAGAGCCGAGTCGAAGAGGCTAACGCGAAGTAACATTTGCAAGGTTAGTTAAATGTTAAGGCCACTCTCGGAGTGGCTTTTTCAGTTTGTTTATATCGCCAGAGGTTAGTTTTTTGTCGAGAAAGCCGAAGTATTTTGATAGACGTTTCCACGTATCCTTGTTGCATCCTAAATATTGGCTCACATGGTTAGGTATCCTAGTTTTAGTTCTTTTTGGCCTTATGCCTGCTTGGTTTCGTGATCCTATCGCTAGGTTATTTGCTAAGTTGGTGATGAAAGTGGCTAAAAAACCGCTCTCAGTTGCCAAAGTTAACTTGATAACTTGTTTCCCTGAGAAGTCAGCGGCAGAAATTGACGCATTAATTATCGATAATGTCGAAAATTTTGTGATGATCTTATTAGCTCAATCAGAACTTATGGTGCGTTCTAAAGCCAACATAAAAGATAGAGTAAGATTGCACGGCTTTGAAAATGTGATATTAGCTCGGGAGGCTGGTCAACCAGTTATCTTTATTATGCCTCATGTTTGGGGGATAGAATATGCAGGGTTAAGGTTAAACATCGAAGTGCCTATGGTGAGTATGGCAAAGGCTCACCGTAATGGTTTGTTCGACTGGTTTAGTAACAGGATGCGCAGCAGTCAGGGAGGCAGTATCTATATGCGTGAGGCAGGAATAAGAGCACTATTAACTGAACTTAAACATGATAATAGTTTCTTTTATCTTCCAGATGAAGATCTTGGACCGGATAAAAGTGTGTTTGCTCCTTTTCTCGGTACGGTTAAAGCAACGATACCAGTGGTGGGTCGCTTAGCACAAGCGGGTAATGCGCAGGTGTTGCCGGTTAAGATTGGTTACGATCAAAAAAACTATCGTTTTGACTTAACGGTAATGTCTGCCATCTCGCCAGATGAGATGCAAGGTAAAGAGAACGAAGCGATAGCACTCAATAGAGCGGTAGAGCAAGTGATCTTAGCCTACCCTGAGCAGTATATGTGGTTTCTTAAGGTGCTTAAGACCAGACCGGAAGGTGAGGCAAGTTTATATTGACGGCTTGAGGTAATTGAATAAAAAAAGGTGAGTTTAGTCGATCTAAACTCACCTTTTTTATGCCTAAAAATATTTAGCGATTTAGTGGTGCGTTCAGCAAATCATTGAATGTTTTACTTGGGCGCATTATCGCTTCCATTTTCGCAGGATCTGGGTTGAAATAACCGCCAATATCAACCGATTTACCTTGAACGGCATTGAGCTCTTCAATAATCTTCTGTTCCTTCTCAACTAAACTTGCAGCAAGAATAGCAAACTGTGATTGCAACTCTTTATCTTCCGATTGCTCTGCGAGGCACTTTGCCCAGTAGAGTGACAAGTAAAAATGACTACCACGGTTGTCTAACTCACCAGTACGACGGGATGGTGATTTACCGTTGTCGAGTAGCATTTCAGTCGCTTGGTCGAGTGTTGTTCCAAGTACTTTAGCTTTAATGCTGCCTGTTTTCTTCGCGACCTCTTCCAATGACACTGATAAGGCGAGGAACTCTCCCAATGAGTCCCAACGTAAATGATTTTCTTCAACGAGTTGTTGTACGTGTTTAGGTGCAGAACCTCCAGCCCCGGTTTCAAACAAACCACCGCCAGCCATCAGTGGCACGACAGACAGCATCTTAGCACTGGTTCCCAGTTCCATGATTGGGAATAGATCTGTGAGGTAATCACGTAATATATTACCGGTAGCCGAGATAGTATCAAGACCACGAACCACACGCTCTAGGGTATAACGCATCGCACGAACTTGTGACATGATCTGGATATCTAAGCCCGTTGTGTCGTGATCTTTAAGATAAGTATTCACCTTTTTGATCAGTTCATTTTCATGTGGACGGTAGCGATCTAACCAAAATACCACTGGAGTATCGGAATCTCTCGCACGTGTGACAGCTAATTTTACCCAATCACGAATTGGTGCATCTTTAACTTGGCACATACGCCAGATGTCGCCTTCTTCAACGTGTTGAACCATTAATACCTCACCGGTATTGATATCAACGATACGCGCTTCACCGGTTGCAGGTGCTTCGAATGTTTTATCGTGAGAACCGTACTCTTCGGCTTTTTGTGCCATTAGGCCGACATTAGGAACACTGCCCATAGTCACAGGATCAAATGCTCCATTGGTTTTACAGAATGCAATAATTTCTTGATAAATACGGGCAAAAGTCGATTCAGGGATCACGGCTTTAGTGTCTTTCGGGCGACCATCAGCTCCCCACATTTTACCACCACTGCGGATCATTGCGGGCATAGAGGCATCGACGATAACATCGTTTGGTGCATGTAGATTTGAAATTCCTTTATCTGAATCTACCATCGCTAATTCAGGGCGTTTTGCGTGGCATGCATGTAGATCGCGGCGGATCTCTTCACGGAGTGAGCTTGGTAGGCTTTCAATTTTCTCATAAAGGTTTGATAGGCCGTTATTAACGTTAACACCTAACTTTTCGAATAAATCATGGTGTTTTTTGAATGCATCTTTGTAGAAAATTCTGACAGCGTGACCAAATACAATTGGGTGCGATACCTTCATCATGGTGGCTTTTACGTGCAGTGAAAGCATCATGCCAGTTTCGTAGGCGTCCTGCATCTCTTGTTCGTAAAATTCACATAGTGCGGTTTTACTCATGTACATGCTGTCGATAATTTCGCCATCTAGCAGAGCAAGTTTCTCTTTAAGAATGATAGTCTCGCCACTTTCTGCTACTAATTCCATTTTTACGTCGCGAGCACGATCAATCGTCATCGATTTTTCACCGTGGTAGAAATCACCACTGCGCATATGTGCCACATGCGTACGCGATGCCTGACTCCATTTACTCATCGAGTGAGGATGTTTACGGGCGTAATTTTTTACGGCTTTAGGTGCTCGACGATCGGAATTACCCTCGCGTAGTACAGGGTTCACTGCGCTGCCAAGTGCTTTAGAGTAGCGATCTAAAATTGCTTTTTCTTCTGCACTTTGTGGGTTTTCAGGCAGATTAGGGATATTAAATCCCTGAGATTGTAATTCGCTAATCGCCGCCTGTAATTGTGGTACTGATGCACTAATATTTGGCAGTTTGATTATGTTGGTACTCGACTCTTGGGTCATACGACCAAGTTCGCTGAGGTTGTCTGCGAGTTGTTGTGCTTCGGTCAAATAGTCTGGAAATTCCGCCAGAATACGAGCCGCGACCGAAATATCACTTTTCACCACATCAATGCCTGCTGTTGCAGCGAACTTTTCGATAATTGGTAAAAGTGAGTAAGTTGCTAATAACGGCGCTTCGTCCGTTAATGTATAAATGATCCTTGCGTTTTCTTCAGACATATAATTCCTTAGGTTACTAGCGTTTCCCCACTCCCAGCTTCCTGAAACATCTGCGTCAATGTCTGTTAAATAAGAACCTGTGATAGGGGCATAAATTTGTTATAGCTAGGTTGCCAAAGTCGCAGTAGCTATTATCCTTGCTGATCTTCAGATCTCTACAAATTTTATTTACAACCTTGCACTAAGTCAAAGCACCTGAAATCATACCACTTTATGGGGTGCCAACAAGACCTTAACTGATGATTTATTTGCTGTAGATTTATGACTAAGTAGTGTTCTCTTTAATGGTTAATACTTATTTCCACAACATACTATTAATAGTGAGCATCTTGTTTTCAGCAACTTATCATAATTATTTTATAATGCTGTGAGAGTTTTGTGATAACTAGTGGTTAATTTGAATTGTGGTTTAGCCTCTTAGATTGTTGCTAAAAGGTTGGGATTTGAAAACAAATGGAATTAAGGATAACAAATATGAAAATTAGTTATTTTCTCATAGCCGTCATACTGGGAAGCAGTTACGTGCATCAAGCAAATGCCGTTTATAGCGAGGACAATTCGGGTCATATTGCTGTTGCTAACCGCGGGGCAGGAACGGTATCAATTATCGACGTACAGACAGACATAGTGGTCAATACTCTAGCCTTGCCTGCGGCAGCGTTGACTCCTGAACCTATGTATGTGGTCTACAAAGATAATCGAATCTACGTAGGGGATAGGGCCAATAATCGTGTCCTTGTATACGATAGCTTCGGTTTTAATTTGCTTAAAGCGATCCCGACGGGAGAGGGGGTATTTCACATGTGGCCCGCAAAAGAGGCGCAGTTGTTACTGGTCAATAATGATATAGATAAAACTGTTACTGTGATTGACACCAATTCCCTTAGTGTCATCAAAACACTTTCTTTGCCAATGGATCTTTTATCCCAGGGCTATAAACCCCATGACGTGTTTGTCACTAATAAGGGGAAAAATGCGTTTGTCAGTTTAGTTGACGGTGAAGAGGGTAATGACTACATCATTAAGCTCTCTATTAAGCGAAACATAGAGCTGTCTCGTAAAGAGGTAGGAGGGGATCCTCATCTGTTTATATCACCAATAAAGAGAAATACCCTATACGTACCTTCACAGGAAAGCGGTGAAGTCTTGGCGTTAAATACCAGAAACTTGGTTACTCGTTATCAATTTGATGTGCCTAATGCTCATGGTGTATATGCGCTAGGCCGCCGTCTTTATGTGACTAATATTGCTGAAGGCGGTTCGCACGGCCTGTATACCTTAGATGCTAAAGGAAGACATATTATCGATACAGATAATACCCCCTACGGCGCGCCTCACAATATTAGCGTGACCAGTAATGGGCGAAAGATTTATGTAACTCATTCCGGTGCAACGCAGGACAAGGTGAGTGTGTATCAAACAATCCCAGGTAGAGAGTTACCCAGCTATTTGGGTGAAGTCACAGTACAAAGTAATCCGTTTGGTTTAGCTTATATTCCCCACTAAAAAACATCCTTTAACGGTTTAACTTAAATGGCAGTTCATTCATTGAACTGCCATTATCATCGTCTTTGCGCTCCCCTAAAGCTTCTCGGTAGTTTTTATATCTTCTTTTACGGCTGCTTTTAGTGTATTGACTAATGGTGTGGATATTGTCATCCTAAATTGTGAGTAACAGCATTGGAATACAAGATATTCAGCTTTTTAAAGTGAAGCCTTCTCTTAGTGTCGGCGTTGTTCGTTATGGGATTGATGCTAAATTATTAATTTTTTTCATATCTCTACCATTAGAATCTTAATTAGGCGTATTGAAGTTAATGATAATTAAGAACATAGAATCAAAACTTGTGGAGGAAGCGGAGGTCTGCCACGAGTGTGGTTTAAATGTCGTGATCCCCAGTTTGAAGGTTAATCAGAAAGCAGTCTGTCCGCGTTGTGGTTATCTCTTATCAGCTAATCGTGCAAATTCATTTGAGCGTATTCTTGCTTTTGCCATTTCGGCACTGATTTTCCTATTAGCCTCTGTACTCTTTGAGTTTATCTCATTTAGTTCCAATGGGTTAGAAAATAACATTAAGATGTTAGATAGCGTTGAGATTTTAATTGATAGCGGTTATAGCTTGCTTGCCATTATCGAAGTCGTCACAGTGTTTATCATTCCTAGTTTCGTATTAATCAGTCTTATCTATCTTGTGTCTTTTTTGAGGAAAGGTCGCTACCCACCCATGGGGGATCTACTGACGAATATTATATTTAAACTGGTACCCTGGAATATGGTGGATATTTTCTTAGTGGGTACTTTAGTTAGCCTCATTAAGATCATTTCATTAGCCGACATCCAATTAGGTCCCTCGTTTTTTGCTTTTATTCTGTTTGCAGTGTCATTGACTGCCGCACTGCTGCATATGGATAAACACTATTTACATAAAGCGTTAGTTTTGAACCAGTTTCCTAAAGCTGCCGAAAAAATAGTAGCTAAATTGAATAAGCGTGCAACTGGCAGAAACAGCAACGTGAGTAATAGTAACAAGAATGAACGTTATTCAAGCCTGTCTATTCAGAAAACATGGGCACTTATCCTCACCTCGGTTCTGCTTTATGTTCCAGCAAACCTGTTTCCAATAATGAATACTTGGTTTTTCGGGCAAGATGATCCAAGCACGATTATCGGCGGGGTTATCTTACTCTGGCTGCATGGGTCTTACCCTATCGCGATAGTAATATTTGTTGCTAGCATCATGGTTCCTATAGGAAAAATTTTAGTGCTTACATGGTTAAATTACAGTGTACAGACACATTCAAGACAACTGGATCATCAACGTATAAGGATGTATCGAGTTGCCGAGTTCATTGGTCGCTGGTCTATGATTGATATTTTTGTGGTGATTATTCTGGTAAGCCTAGTGCAGCTTGGAAATACCATGACCATAGTCCCCGGTGTGGCAACCTTTGCATTATCTGGTGTTGTTATCATGACAATGTTGGCTGCAATGAGTTTTGAACCAAAATTAATTTATAATCAGACAGAGAACTTATGAAAATAGAACAAGACTTTGATACAGAGGTTGATGCAGAGATTAAAGACGTAAAAACTGTTTCTGCAATCTGGTTTGTGCCTATCGTTGCCCTGCTGATTGGTGGTTGGATGGTATATTATCATTTGAGCAATCAAGGTCCGCTTGTGACTATCTATTTTGAATCGGCCGAAGGCATGGAGGCGGGTAAAACAAAAGTAAAGTCCCGACACGTCAATATCGGTGAAGTTGAAACCATTAGCCTTAATGAAAAGGGCGATGGGGTGACGGTCACGGCGCGAATGGCAAAAAATACTCACAGATTGTTAGTTGAAGACAGTAACTTTTGGATCGTGACACCCAAAATATCCCTCTCTGGGGTTTCCGGCTTAGAGACTTTAATATCCGGGGTGTACATCGAGGTTTCACCAGGTTCATCAGATGAACGTCAAAATAAATTCACCGCATTAAACTCACCGCCAATTACACCAAAGGGGACGCCTGGTTTACATATCACATTGAACAGTAATGAGGAGTTCGCCTATTCAAAAGGTGATCCCATCATCTATAAAGGCTTAAGCGTTGGCCAAATAGAAGATGTCTATTTTAATATCGAAGAGCGTGTTGTGTATTACAACGTATTTATTAAATCGCCCTATCATGAATTAGTGACTACCAACACCCGTTTTTGGGATGTCAGCGGGTTAACCATTGACCTCAACGCTGAGGGTATTACGGTCAAAACGGGTAATGTCGAAACCATGTTAACCAATGGCGTCACTTTCGATGTACCCGATGGCATGCCATTAGGTAATGCGGTTACTGAACGGGATTACTTTGATATTTATGAAGATTATCAAAGCGCAAGTAATGCACGTTATAAAAAGTCATTGCAGTATGTGGTATTTGTCAGTGACAGCATCAGGGGATTATATGTCGGTGCACCCGTTGAGTATCGAGGCGTACTTATTGGAGAGGTTTCCTCTGTCAATCTAGCCACGGCAGATCCCGATGTTATCTACAGTGAAGCAGTGCGTATTCCTGTGCTTATCAGCTTACAGCCAGGCCGTGTCGGATTGCCCGATGATGACAAGGGCATTGCCTTGATGAATAAACAAAATATGCTGTGGGTTAAGAGTGGGTTAAGGGCTAGTTTAAAAATAGGAAATCTATTGACGGGCAGTTTATTTGTTGAACTGCAGCATTTTGATCTGCCACCTATCAAAAAACTTGAAAGCTATGAGGGCTATACCGTGATCCCTACGGTCAAAGATGCATTTTCTCAAATCACAGAAAAAGTGGGTCAGTTTGTTGATAAGCTCAATGATCTACCATTAGATCAAATTGCAGCTAACGCTAACGGCACCTTGGTTAATGCCGCCACTTTACTCAAAGACTTGCAGGGTACTAACCAGAATTTAGATCAGCTGTTAATCAGCGCTAAGCAGCAAGAGTTGGTTAAGCAATTGAGAGTCGCACTGGAGAGTTTTGCATTACTGAGTCAAGACTTCTCTTCCGAGTCAGAAGGTTATGAGGAGTTACAGGGAGTTATGAAGAGTATCTCCGATGTAATGTATGAGCTTAAACCTTTGTTAGAGCAGTTAAAGCATCAACCGAATGGGCTTATCTTTGATTCAGGTATCAAGAACACTGAGCCGAAAAAATATTCAGAGGTTAACCAATGAGACTCCAATTAGAAAATTTAATGAACTCTATCAACTCTAGCCTAATGACCCTTTTAGTGACAATCGCAGTTGTCTTAAGTTTGTTTGGCTGCAGTTCTGCGCCAAATAGCACCAGTTACTACCTACTGAACAATCAAGTGTCAGCCAGTGCAATTAACCAACAAGAATTAGCAGGAAGTCCCAGTATAGAAAGCGAGAAAGCCACGGTTTTGTTGTCGGTACAGCTGGCTGACTACCTAAACTCTCCCTATTTGGTGATGCAAATTAATCAACATAAAATCGAGTATGCCACCTTTCATATGTGGGCTGAACCATTAGCAGACAGTAGCTTTAATGCGCTGTTATCTGATCTCAACTTGGTGAGTACAACACTCAAGTTTAAACCTGAACCCCAATTTAGAGGGACTAAAGCGAATGAGCAAGCTGAACTATTGGTGCAGATCAACTATTTTCACGTAACTGCACAATCTAAAGTGATTTTATCTGGCCGTTATGAGTATAAAAGTCACAAAGGGGCTGATTTAGATGTTAGCCAGAATGACACTCAAGCCTTCTCGTTTGAGTCCCCTTTACAGCAAGATGGTTATTCTGATTCCGTTGCGCAGATGAGAGACTTAGTTACACAGCTCGCAAAGCAGATTGCATCAAATGTTGCTTATTAGTCATAATGAGTCTACTAACAGTGAACTAAGTATTGGTCACTTCAGTTAGTTAATTTACAATCAGTAACTTGAATTAAAAGCCCATGACAGAGTAACGAGGCCCCGTTATGAATATTCCAGCAGCAAAAACAGCAATCGTATTGGGTGCCACAGGTGTAGTTGGGCGTGAACTAGTAGAACTGTTAACCCAGGCGGCGCAGGTAGACAAAGTTATTAGTATCACCCGTAGGCCTATAGAATATACTGCCAGTAAAGTGATCAATAAAGTCGTTAACTTCGATCAGTTAGAGAAATATGCCAGTATCTTTAAAGGCGATATCTTGTTCTCTTGCTTAGGCACGACTCTTAAACTGGCAGGCTCTATCGAACAACAACGTCTTGTTGATGTAAATTATCAATACCAAGCTGCTGAATTTGCTTTAAATAATGGCGTGAGCCACTATTTACTGGTCTCATCCAGCGGAGCAAGCGTGAACAGTCATAGTGGCTATTTAAAGATGAAAGGGGAGCTTGAAGAACAAATTACAATGCTCAATTTCTCTCAAATCAGTATTATTCAACCTTCATTGTTACTAGGAGAGCGAAAAGATTTTCGACTCGGAGAGAAACTCGCAAGCGCACTATTACCATTACTAAGCAGAATACCAGCACTGAATAAGTATCGCCCTATCACTGGTAAGCAAGTCGCCACTAAAATGTGCTGTATCGCACTATCGAGTATTGCTGATAATATTATTAAAAACCAACAGTATAAAATACGATATTATCGACTCGATGAACTGTTCGATAAATAAAGAAAGCAAATAATAAGCCTCCATTATTTTGAATGGTGATTGGATTTTCTAACCGCTAAGAAGATTTTTCACCCTTGTATATATTGATGTGCTCGGTATCATTGTAAGTGATTTATTTTTAATGTTATTTCATATAAATGGTCTGAGTGTACATCAGAATATTCTGATCAGTTGATTTAATTTTACTCTAGGTTAAAACCTTGTGCGAAGACGCGTTGTGATAAGTTAACGGTATCGTGAAAAATACAGCCCAACATAGAGTTTGCAGTTAGCTGAATAAAGAGAAATCGATGAGAATTCTGACATAACATATGTTCCGATGCTCTACAAAAGAGCAAAGACTTTTATGTAGAACTGCTTAGTTTCAACGTCAAATATGACAGTGACTGGTACGTTCAGCTTTGCTCACCAAAAGACCCAGAGATTGAATATGGCATTATTCAACGAGATCATGAACTGGTTCCTAAGGAATACCAAAATACGCCAAATGGAATGTACGTCACTTTTGTTGTTGAAAATGTGGATGTTATTTATAGCAAAGCCGTAGAGATGAATATCCGTATTATTCAAGAACCTCGTAATGAGTTTTATGGACAACGCCGATTTCTTGTTAAAGATCCTAATGGCTGCTTAATTGATATTTGCTCCCCTTGGAAAGCTGAGTAATGCTGCTTTTACAATACCCGTTGAGTTAAGCGATAGATTATCAATGGGATGGTAATAGGCCCTGCAACTATTGTGTTAGCCAAATAGTGAGAAGGGCGTTTTATTCCGTTAACTTAAATCTTACCTGAGTACTTTGCTCAAGAATTCTTGCGTTCTACGTTGCTTAGGATCACTAAAAAGCATCTCGGGTTCGCAGCTTTCTACTATGACGCCGCCATCCATAAAAATGACTCTGTCAGATACATCTCGTGCAAATCCCATTTCGTGGGTGACAATCACCATTGTCATCCCTTTCTTGGCAAGTGATTTCATAACATCAAGCACGTCACCAACCATCTCAGGATCGAGCGCCGAAGTGGGTTCGTCAAATAGCATGAGTTCTGGCTTCATCGCCAATGCACGGGCAATGGCGACTCGTTGCTTTTGTCCACCCGAAAGGCTGGATGGATAGGCATCGGCCTTCTCTTTCAGTCCTACCTGTTCGAGCAGCATATTGGCTTCAGCTTCTGCTTGTCGCTCTGTCATTATGCCAAGTTTTACAGGTGCAAGCATGATGTTTTGCTTAACTGTTTTATGGGGGAAAAGGTTAAAATTCTGAAATACCATACCCACTTTTTGCCTAAGTTTATCAACACATGCATCTGCGGCTGTGATTGATTGGCCATCAATGAAAATATCACCTTGTGTTGGTTGCTCAAGCAAATTAATGCAGCGTAAAAAGGTACTCTTGCCACTGCCCGAGGGGCCAATAACGCTCACAACTTCGCCATGTTTAATGTGTTCGTCGATCCCTTTTAATACCAGGTTGTCGCCAAAGCTCTTATGTAATCCCTTAATATTAATCACTTTGTTTTAACCTCGTTTCAAATTTTGATAGCATAAAAGTGAACATATACGTCAGTAGTAAATAGAGCAGTGCACAAGTAAATAGCGGCACACTGTCTTCAAAGGTCCGACTACGGATAATTTCTCCTGCGCGCATCAGGTCAACGCCGCCTATAAAGCCGATAACGGCTGTTTCTTTAAGTAATACAATAAACTCATTGCCTAAAGAGGGCAGTATATTCTTAATCGCCTGGGGCAGTATGACCTCTTTCATTGTTGACCAGTGTGATAATCCTAGCGAACGTGCAGCTTCTGTTTGGCCTTTATCGACAGCTTGGATCCCTGCACGAATAATTTCAGAGATGTACGCGCCACTATTGAGACCAAAGGCGATAATGGCAGCGGTGATCTTATCGACGTCGAATGAGGCAAGGACGATAAAGTAAAGGATCACAAGTTGTATCACGACCGGCGTACCGCGGATAACACTGACATAAAAGTTAGCAGGCCAACTGAAATACCATTTTGGAGACATCTTTAATAAAGTGGTTGCCACGCCGAGTATTGATCCCATGATCATGGCAAAGAAGGTCACTATTAGCGTGACTTTCAGACCATTCAATATGAGATAAATACCAATTAAGCCATCATTCCCTATAGGGGTAAACAAAGACGCGTTTATTGCATCAATCATCTGTTGCTCACTTCATATACTTGTTTACAAGGGCATCGTATTCACCATTGAGTTTCATTGTACTTAGGGTCGTGTTGATGACGTTAAGTAGCTCAGTTTTATCCTTAGTAACAGCAACCCCGTAAAACTCAGGTTTAAAATCGAGTTCAATTATTTTAAGTTCAGGATTTTTATTTAAAAAGTTTGCTGCAGGTTCACTGTCAAACAGAACTAAATCTACTTTAGCATTTTTTAGTTCCATCACAGCTTCAAAACCGGTATTGAAGGCTGTGACTTTCTGACTGTATTCTTTAGCCATAATATCGCCGGTAGAACCTAACTGCACAGCAATGTGTTTACCACGAAGATCATCAATGCTCTGGATATTGTCGTTATCTTTATTAACCAGCACAACTTGAGTTGCTTCGTAATAGGGTTCAGAAAAGCTCACGCTTGCTAGGCGCTCTGGTGTGATAGTCATTCCAGAGGTTACCATGTCAATTTTACCTGCTTTTAATGCAACAATGAGCGAGTCAAATTTCATGTTTTCAATTTTGAGTGTTTTGCCTGCATCCTTAGCAATTTGACGTGCTAAATCAATATCGAAGCCTTTGATTTCATCACCACTGATGCCACCGACATATTCAAAAGGTGGAAATGAAGCATTCGTGCCTACAACAAGGACATCATCACTTTTACCGCAGCCTGTTAACAGCAAGATACTTGCTAACCCTAAACAACCTAAATACTGCATCGACTTCTTCATGTTCAATTCTCTTCATCAAAATACTTAACTGAAACGACTATAATCTTATATAAAATCAAGTCAATAAATATGCTGGAATCATGCGTAAAAATTCACTGCTAAGCGTTTGTTTGATTAAGTATTAATCGAATTTATTATATTTTAACGCAAGCTTTACTTTGTTTTAACAAATCTTGTGTATATTTTTGTTGAATCATAGGCGATATCCATAACTGCGGTTATGCATAATTAGTAGTATTTTACTTTAGCAAAGCTAAAAGTTATGTGTATCTGACATACTAGTAATCAAATCATACTAAGAAATATTTTTGCTCTTGAATATTGTGTCCATATGTGCCTAATTGTTTTATTTTAAACGGCCTCAGTAATTAGTTGTAGCAGGCAACGAATAAAGTAAGCGATTATATTCTCCTTACCACTTAGTGTGATCTGGGTCACGTTTTTAAATGCTCATCGGCGTAATTTAAACAGATAAATTCGCTTATAGAGAGTCAGTAAATGAGTAAATCACACAACAATCAGTCGAATGCTAGTCAGAAACACTCCAATCAGCAGCATACGGATCAGCATGAGCATATTGACCATGGTACTCAGCATACTGCGGAGTTTGAACATAAAAAAATGGAACGTCGTTACGACGATGGTCTTGAACATAAGCATAATAAAGATCACCATGAATACCGCGAGAATGAGAAGAGTCATCCACATACCCAGCATGGTGGTGATCCTGTTGGCCATAAGCATCCGCAACAGACTCATGATGACCGTCATGAGCATGATGAACACAAGCATCACAAGGTCAAAATGCATGATCATAAAGAGTCTTCACGTCTGCACCACAAAACAGGACATAAAGAAGATTAAGACTGATTGAACATAGGTAATTCCCCGGCTATGCTGGGGATACCCTAACAACTATTTACTTTCCCCAGGCTAAACCACCTCATTTATCTTCCTAAATATTGCAACGTTTCTATGGTAAACCTGAACCGATACGCCAGATCCTCTGTAAGCATTGTGACCGTGAATAACGACAATAAAGCGCGTAGATCCAATACACTGAGTGAAATAAGTAAAAGACTAGAATTAGATCATGCTTAACAAGCAGTTTCTATATCATGCTAAATAATGAAAGGGGCTTTGTATCTTACTGCAGTGGATCTTTCTGTGGATTGCGTTAAGTCGTTTATAAAGATGAACTGGACGGAGTTAATACCAATCGGATGACATCGTGCAAAATAACGACTAACCACTCAAAAATTTCTGAGTGGTTATACTGTGAAAGTTATAAAATAGGATTATCATTCTCTTCATCAATCAACAGTTTTTTCTCTGCCTTTGCATGTTCTGAACGGTGAGCTTGAGGTTTCTCTTTTTTCTTAATGAGTAGACGCTCTAGTCGTGAGAATGCTTCATTAAAGCCATCCATCAACTCTTTTCCTTCACCGTTTGAATCGGTTTGACCAAGACTAGATTTAGTTGCAATTTCAATCATGAATTTGTGTCCAGGTTCAAAAGTCATGAATACATCTATGCTTTTGATGGATATTTTGAATTTATCAAACTTGGAGAATGCATTTTCAATGTGTTCTTTTACATCGTTAGGTAGTTCAAAATCTCGTACGCTGATCTTTATGCTCATAATAATCCCATCACTTCCTATAGTTGGCTTATTAAAATGAACCTAAATGGTATGGATTTGTGTGATATGGATCACACTTGGTGGGATATGGGTTTAAAGACTTACTCTATGAGTTAAGGGCAATATCGGTGTGCTCTTTGGGTGAAAAACGGCCTCATAGAAGCCGCCGCTGAAGCCATAGGTGCAGGAGTTATATTGATTAACTCACAAAGCGGCTGATAAAACCTGAAATGCTATACAGGGATCCAACTGCCATCACTACCACAATTATCACACCAATAAGCGTGAGAGGTAGGGGGTGACGATATTGACCGATAATATCAACTCTTCGACTTGCCAGTAAGATAACGGTAAGTACGATTGGTAAAATAATACTGTTAACTAGACCCGCCAGCATCAATAGCAATATTGGCATATTGATAAACACCGTGCCTAGGGTGGTGAGTAAAATGAAGCCGACACACCAGTATTTTTCATTGCGAGCAATTGTCGGAAATAGGGTTTTAATTAGCGAGATCGCCATATAAGAATTACCCACTACAGAGGTAATTGAGGCAACAAATAGTACTAAACCAAAAATATAATAGCCGAGTTGACCAGCGCCTTGTCTAAAGGCATCAGCAGCAGGGTTGGTTTGATCTAAGGTTGCGCCTTTGACAATCACACCCAAAACGGCCAAAAATAACAAAATACGAATGATTACCGCAATGCTAATACCCATCCAGGCGGCATTGGTAATATGTTTAAGTTGCTTCTCGCCCTGTAGTCCAATATCAACTAGGCGTTGGGCACCTGTATAATAACCCCCTACGGCGCCACCGACTATGGTTAAGGTGGGTAATAATAGTGCGCTAATATCGTTTGGCATAAAAGCTGCTGCGACTGTTGGGGCCAGTGGGGGCATAGCCGTCATGGCTACATAAGCAATCATGATGATCATAAACAGGCCTAAATAACGGGCCATCTGATCCATTCGCTGCGAGGCATTGTGGGCTAGAAATAATATACAACCCAATAAGCCGGTAAACAATGTCCCCCACAAAGTGTCGGCGCCGGTAAGAACTTGAAGCCCCAATGCGGAGCCACTGACATTACCAAAGTTAAATGCCACGGCACCAAGAGCCAGCAAAATACCGACAATGTAGCCCAACCCCGGTGTCACCTTATTGGCTATATCTTGGATCCTCAATCCTGATATACCGACCACCCGCCATAGGTTCATCACAATACCAAAAGTAATAAATATAGAGGCAAGTACCGGGAAGGCCATATCGATTTGATAGAGGTTAGTAAATACGGTTGTTTGGGTAAGAAAGCCTGGGCCTACCGAAGTGGTCGCCATTAAGAAGGCAACACTTAATATCGCTTTTTTATTTTGATCTGATGTTGAGGAGATGTTGGACGATACAGGCAGCTCGAGTGTGTTAGACATTTCTTTTCCCAAAATTATAGTGTTTCTTCTTTTAGAAAAAAAAGAAACACAACTGCTGGGATCAGTTGCGCTATAGTGCGATATATCTTGTTGTAAAGACAGTGAATAGTATGTGCTTTCACTTCGGCGCACTATAGTGATGTCGGATTAACTTGTCTAGTTTTTTTGTTATTACTGTTCAATTGTGTGATCTGAAGTGCATTATGCTGTGGGTATTAACATGTCACTAAATCAGTGTTTATGGTTAAAGGATTCAATTGAAGCGCTCTTACGCCCAAGAATTGAACCAGATTAAAAAAACCGCAATTCCATCGATAGGAATTGCGGCTTTTTTATGCTTATAAATTGAATCTGTTATTCTGTGATTAACTGATATTCATTGCGTAGAATATCGATAATTTCTTGTTTCGGACTGTCACTGATGTGCAGCTTTTCACCGATCACTTTCTCTGCAATACCAATGTATGTATTAGAGATATCCATCATCACAGACTGAGGTAGTTTATTATCGGCTGCAAGGGCGAAACGCTCAGGCATACGCTCTTTATTTAATAAAATATCGGGATCAGGAAAGTGGTTAAGCAACCACTGTCTAAAGCCTTCTTTTGATTTTTCGATGATCTTGCCGTCACGATGAGCTGCACCATCCCAGATCCGTGAGCTGTCAGGTGTGCCCACTTCATCCATGTAGATAAGTTTCTCTTGACCATTGGCACCGTTAACGTAACCGAATTCAAATTTAGTATCGATAAAGATTTGATCTTGCGTGGCAAGTGCATCACTGATAACACCGAAACCCTCTTTAAGTAATTTCTCATAGAGATCGATATCTGAAGTCTTATGGAAGTTAAACCCTTGGAGGTGACGTTCAAGATCGGCGCGGGAGACATTGACGTCATCGGCTTCCGGTACGCCTTCAAGTCCAGTTAATATACCTTTTGTTGATGGGGTGATTAGCAGTTCAGGTAGCTTTTGATCTTTCTCTAGTCCTTCAGGCAGAGTGATCCCACAAAACTCACGTTCACCTTTTGTATAGGCACGCCACATTGAACCAGTAATGTACTGTCTGGCAATGGCTTCGACCATAACTGGCTGTGCTTTTTGAACAATCCACACAAAGGGATGTGGTACATCAAGAATGTGACTATCGGCTAAGCCTTTCTCTTTAAAGAGTTTAAACCAGTGATTAGAGATAGCATTAAGTGCCGCGCCTTTACCTGGAACACCGTTTAGGCCATCTTCACCTTGCCAGATACAATCAAATGCAGAGATACGGTCACTGATGACCATGATAGCAAGTGGGGTATTTGCAGGGACGTCATAACCTTTTTGTTGAATTAAGCGTGCACTATCTTGCTCTGTTAGCCAATAAACACTGCGAACTTTACCTGAATGAACGGCCTTATCTGTACGAATAGGAAGATCATCATTAACTGCTAGAACTTTATTTGAGAGTTTCATAGGGGCTTTTTTTATTGGATGATTTCGGCGGGAATTGTAGCAGAAGTTACTGTTTGCTACAGCTTTTTAGCAGTTAAATTACAGCTGTGAACAGTGTTTCTTGTGTAGCAGATAATATTGCTTTACAAGCTTAAAATAGGCTTAATTATTAAGTGAGTCGTTATTGGGGTCGTGATGACAATCTGCCATTTTCGTTTTGATGTCATTGAATCATCCTCTGCTTTATCAGGAAGTTAATACAAAGCCCCATTTGAGGCTTTGTGCTATCGATGATTATCTAGCTTTTATGTGACGTATCCATAAGTTATTGGTGATATCGGCTAGGCTGAGATCCTGATCTTCGAGTAAGACCAACAAGTGGTAGATGAGATCCGATGCTTCATCGATAAGTTCTGGCTTGTCATGCGTCGCAGCGGCAAGGGCGGTTTCTAATCCCTCTTCACCGACTTTCTGGGCGATACGTTTAGTGCCGCTCTCAAACAGATGTGCGGTGTAACTGGACTTTGGATCGTCGCCTTTGCGGGAGGCGATTAAATTAGCCAAGTTATCGAGGAAAGGATGGGCGTTGCCATCGGGCCAGCAACTCTCTGTTTGCAGGTGGCAAGTTGGCCCATTAGGCAATACTTGCACTAATAAACTGTCGTTATCACAATCTTTGTCGATGGCAACCAGCTTAAGGGTGTTGCCTGAAGTCTCTCCTTTGGTCCACAAACGCTGTTTGCTGCGGCTAAAAAAAGTCACTGCGCCGGTTGTTACGGTTTTTTCCAATGCGGCTTTATCCATATAACCGAGCATCAGCACTTTGCCCGTAAGATGGTTTTGGACCACGGCGGGAATAAGTCCATCTTGCTTGTCCCAGTCTAGGGCGTTAGATAGTGTCGCATTGTCGATATTCTTTTCTGTCATATTCAATCCTTTCACTCAAGCATTTAGCCTAAGTGGTAAAATGTGGCTTAAGTTGTCAATGTGTTAGCTGCGGATGGCGATATTGTGCTTGGCCAAGTAGGTTTTTAACGCACTGATGTCGATGATGCCTTTATGAAATACGCTGGCGGCGAGGGCTGCATCGACTTTAGCAATCTCAAATACATCTTTAAAATGGGCCATTGTGCCAGCACCGCCGGAAGCGATAAGGGGCACATTACAGATTGCCCGGACTATGGAGAGCTGTTTTAGATCATAACCTTGACGCACACCATCTTGGTTCATCACGTTAAGCACTATTTCACCGCAGCCCTGCTTTTGCACCTCTTCGACCCAGTCTTGGGTAAACCATAGAGTGTCCTTAATGGCTGACTCATCGCCGGTAAATTGCTTTACTTTGTAACTGTCACTCTGCTCGTCGTAATAGGAGTCGATGCCAATCACGATACACTGACGACCAAATTCATCTTGCAAACGCTTAATTAAACTGGGATCGCTAAGTGCAGGAGAGTTGATTGAGATTTTATCGGCGCCAAAAGCCAGTTTTTCACGAGCTTGCGCTAAGGTTTTAATGCCGCCGGCGACGCAGAAGGGGATATCTATGCGCTCGGCAACGCGGCTGACCCAACTTTTATCAATCACGCGGTCATGAGCACTGGCGGTGATATCGTAAAATACCAACTCATCGGCGCCTTCTTCGGCATATCTTGCGGCCAATGGAACGATATCACCGACAATTTCATGGTTACGAAACTGTACGCCTTTGACCACTTTACCGTCTTTGACATCAAGACAGGGAACGATTCTTCTAGCTAGCATAGAAAACCTCCACCGTATTTAAGGTGACTGCATCCGTCATTGAAAACTTGAGACAAGGGAGTGTTATCGTTTTGGCTAGCATAAGAAAACCTCCACCGTATTTGAGGTTACTGCCACCGTTATCGAAAGCTTGAGACAAGGCGCTGTTATCATTTTGGCTAGCATGACTCTGCTCCTGCTGCATTTGGCCAGCACGCGATGGCTTGCTCAACAGTGAAGTTCTCAATCAATAGCGCCTTGCCGATGATGATGTCATTAGCCCCGCTGTCTCTGACTGCCGCAACATCTTCAAGGGTGGCGATACCGCCAGAAGCCTGCCATTGTATTTGAGGATATGCACCTGCAATCTCTTGATAGAGTTGAGTATTGGCACCTTTTAACGTGCCATCGCGGCTGATGTCTGTCACTAAAGCGTGTTTGAGCCCAAAAGGTTTAAACGCTTCAACTAAAGATTCCAAGGTTTTGCCGCCGCCGGATTGCCAGCCCGACACCGCTACGATTTTCTCACCTTCTGCATTGATATTGACGTCCAGTGCCAAACAGATGGCATCAGCGCCATATTTTTTAAACCAACTTTGTACTAAAGCGGTTTCATTAACGGCGAGGGAGCCGATAACGACGCGTTTAACGCCTATCTCAAGTAGCTCGGCCATTTGCGCTTCACAACGAATGCCACCCCCAACTTGAATATTTGCATCCAAACCGTTCACGAGTTCAGCAATCAGTTTTGTTTGACGGGCTTGTGGGTCTTTAGCCCCAGTCAAATCCACAATGTGTAGCCAGTTAGCCCCTTGATCTTGATAAGACTTAAGCTGTGATAGCGGGCTTAAGTCAAAAGTGGTTTTCTGGTTATAGTCGCCCTGATAGAGACGAACGACTTGGCCTTCAATAAGATCGATGGCTGGAATGATCATCTAATCGTCTCCTGTAAAATGGCGTTTAGCGAAGCGGTATTTATGTTTAAGAAATTACGTAGAATGGCCGCGCCCACAGCGGCACTTTTCTCTGGGTGAAACTGCACACCCATAAAATTATCTTTGGCGATGGCGGCGCTAAATGTTTCACCGTATTGGCACTGGGCGATGGTGTACTTGCTCAGTGGCGCTCGGTAGCTGTGGACAAAATAGAGATAGCTTCCCGCTTCAATACCATTAAAAAGGGGGTGGGCTGATGGTTCTATCTGGTTCCAACCCATATGTGGCAGAGGTTGACCTTGGCTATCTAGTTCAGTGATGTTTGTTGGAATAAGCCCCAAACATTCACAGTTAATAAGTTTTCCGCCTTGCTCATTTGAGAGTACTCCCATCATCTGCATGCCTAAACACACTCCTAGTACAGGTTGTTTCAGCCCTTGAATAAGTTCAACAAGTTGCTTATCTCTTAGTGATTCCATCGCCGCGCCAGCAGTACCAACGCCGGGAAGTACCACTCTTTCAGCCGCTTTAATTACTTGGTGATCGTCGCTGACGATAACATTATTTGTGAGTCGCTCGAATGCATAACGCACTGAATTTAAATTGGCGCAGCCTGTGTCTATTATCACGGTTTGGCTCATCGTGGTTCCCTTTGAATCAATCTCACCATTTGTTGGTTATCAAACATGGTTAAAGTACCCCTTTACTCGACGGTAGACGGTCACCTTCCACTTTGACGGCTTGGCGTAATGTACGACCTAAGACTTTAAACAGACTTTCAACTTTGTGGTGATCATTATCGCCATTTGTTGTTAGGTGTAATGTACAGCGCAGACCATCGGCAAATGAGCGGAAAAAATGCGGCACCATTTCGGTGGCCATGGCGCCGACGAGTTCACGTTCAAACTCACCTTCGAACTTAATAAACGGACGACCAGACAGATCAAGTAGACACGAAGCGCTGGCTTCATCCATCGGAATAGCTTGATCAAATGCATCGCCAAAACGGGCAATACCACGTTTATCACCTAAGG
Organism: Shewanella sp. MTB7; assembly: GCF_027571385.1. NCBI lineage: Bacteria > Pseudomonadati > Pseudomonadota > Gammaproteobacteria > Alteromonadales > Shewanellaceae > Shewanella > Shewanella sp. MTB7. The sequence goes on from NZ_CP085636.1 coordinate 2,691,222, forward strand.
CTTGTCTAAGGGCATCACCAATTGCCAGCGCGGTATCTTCAACGCTGTGGTGATCGTCAATTTCAAGATCACCATCGACAACCACATCCATCTTAAAGTTTCCGTGAGTAGAGATCTGCTCTAGCATGTGGTCGAAAAAGCCGATGCCAGTTTCAATACTGCCTTTCTCTTGTGAGTCTAAATCGATGGTGACGCGAATGTCGGTTTCTTTCGTCGTGCGAACGACTGTGGCAACTCGTTCGCGGATTAACAGTTGTTGGGTAATGTCGTTCCAGTTCAGTGTTTCGCGGTTATATTGCAACCCTTTAATGCCCATAGCTTCGGCGAGACCCATGTCGGTGTGACGATCGCCGATGACTGCTGAGCGGGTAAAATCGACCTTGCCTAAAGTAAGGTAGTCTTTTACTAGACCCAGTTTAGGTTTGCGGCAGCTGCAGTTCTCATCATCGAAATGTGGACAAAGTAACACGGCATCGAAAATCACACCTTGGCTCTCTAAAATCTGCATCATCATATTTTGAGGAGCATCAAAGTCATCTTTTGGAAATGAAGGCGTGCCGAGTCCATCTTGGTTACTGACCATCACAAGTCGGAAACCTGCATCTTGTAGCTTAAGTAAAGAAGGGATGAGTAGTGGCTCAAATACGAGTTTTGCCAAGCTATCGACCTGTTTGTCTGTTACAGGCTCTTCAATCATAGTGCCGTCGCGGTCGATAAATAAGATGTTCTGCTTCATGTTGTGTTAACCCTTAAATTTGTTCAATGCTGTTGATTATTTTTTGAAGTATCTGGCCAATAACCTATTGGGTTAATACATTTATGAGTGCATCTGTATCGGCTTGGTCGCTGAAACTAAATCGAATGCAGTTAGTCAGCCTTGGATCTTTATAGGCCCTGGCAACAATACCGGCGATTTGGAGCTGATGACTGACTTTTGAGGAATCAAATTCTGCCAGCACAAAGTTACCGTTTGCAGGTTGCACCTTAGCGCCAATACTCTGCAATGCATCACTTAACCGAGCGCCACAGGCTTTCAAACTAGAAACCTGCTCTCTCATTAATGAAATGCCGTCTTCACTTAGGGCTGCGGTGGCCATTTGAGATACCGGCAGTGGCACAGGGTAGGGAGCAATAACACGCATCACCATGTCGCAAATCTGTGGGCTTGCCATCAAAAAACCACAACGAGCCCCAGCTAATGCAAATGCTTTCGACAATGTTCTCAATACGACTAAGTTGTCATATTTTTCAATAAGCTGTGCAACACTATACTCTGGGCAGAATTCAATATAGGCCTCATCTACAACGACGATCGTATTGGGTAACTGCTTAATGACCTGTTCGATATCTGCTTTGTCGATAACCGTGCCTGTGGGATTATTGGGGTTACAGATAAAGACAATTTTTGCCCCTTGCGTTTGGCTGACGATATCACTCGGCAATTGGTACTCAGGCGTTAAATTTAACGCCTTAACCCTGATATTAAAAGTCTTTGCGCTGATGGCGTACATGCCATAAGTGGGACCGAAACATGCAATAGAATCAATTCCCGGGTTACAAAATGTGCGAATAAGCAGTTCAATTGCTTCATCGGCGCCGCGACTAGTAATAATGCTGTCAACGCTGACACCACTGTACAAGCTGTAAGCTGAGATAAGCGCTGGTGGCTGACACTCTGGGTAACGGTTTATATTTGCCAGATCTGAGTTATTAAAAGGTGACTCGTTGGCGTTTATCCAGATATCCCCACGACCGCCGATGCGTCTGGCGGATTGATACACCTCAAGCTCTAATAACTCTGGCCTTGCAAGACGTTGTGCGAGGGGTTGTGGTTGATTGCTCATGTTTACACCTTTTCCTCTAATGACGCTAAACGAATGGCGACAGCATTTTTATGGGCATCAAGAAGCTCTGCTGCAGCGAGGGTCATGACTGTTTGGCCTAAGCCCTGCAAACCTTCTGCGCTCAACTCTTGTACAGTAAAGCGACGGGAAAAGTCGGCAAGGGACAAGCTAGACACGGCGCGGCTGTAGCCATAAGTGGGTAAAACATGATTGGTGCCGCTGGCATAATCACCAACGGATTCCGGCGTATAAGCGCCTAAAAAGACTGAGCCTGCTGCGCGAATTGAACTAAGCAGTTCACGGGGGGCTTGGGTTTGAATGATTAAGTGTTCTGGTCCATAACGATTAGAGACTGCCGCGGCTTCATCCATTGAGCTGACGAGTAAGGTGCGGCTCGCGCTCAATGCGGTTGCGGCAATCTCTTTACGACTTAACTGTGCCAATTGCTGTGTCAGACAGGCATTAACTCCCTCGGCTAATGCCTGTGAATTAGTGACCAGCATGACTTGAGAATCTGGCCCGTGCTCTGCTTGTGACAGTAGGTCGGCGGCAATAAAATCTGGGTTGGCATCGTTGTCGGCAATGACAAGTACTTCAGAGGGACCTGCGGGCATATCAATACTGACCACACAACGACTGTCTTGGGATACCAGACGTTTGGCTTCGGTCACATAACGGTTACCAGGACCAAAAATCTTGTCCACGGCTGGAATGCTTTCAGTGCCAAAGGCTAGCGCTGCAATGGCTTGAGCGCCGCCGACTTGGAAAATTTCAGTGATCCCGCTGACTGTGGCGGCGTAGATAATGGCATCATTTATCGGTGGTGGAGACACCAGTATTCTCTGCTTACACCCAGCTATTTGAGCCGGTAGAGCGAGCATGAGTACCGTTGAGATTAAAGGTGCACTTCCACCTGGAATATACAGGCCGACTTTCTCGATAGCCTCCGATCTTAATTCACAACGGATCCCGTTTTGGGTCTCGACACTGACAGGCACAAAAGCCTGTGCCTTATGAAACGTATCGATATTACTGCTGGCCTGCTCGATCGCCTTTTTTATCTCAACATTGACGCGCTCACAAGCCGCATTAATCTCATCAACTGACAGCTGTAGCCTCTGGGTGTTGACACCGTCAAACTCGAGGTTATAGGCTTTTAATGCCTGATCTTTATCTTGTTGCACACGATTAACGATATTGAGCACATTTTGCTCTAGACTGGCATCACCTACTAAAGGTGAGCGAGCCAGTGCTGCAGTTTGCTCTGTATCAGTCAATTGTGACCAATTGAGGATCTCCATGGTGCTACCCCATCATCTTTTCTATTGGCATAACCAGAATCGAGCTGGCGCCAAGCTCCGTGAGTTCCTCCATGGTGTCCCAGAAAAGATCTTCGGTGCTAACAGCGTGGATAGCCACTCGATTGGTGTCATCATTAAGTGGCAATACCGTTGGATTTTCTGCGCCAGGCAGTAGGGCGACTATTTGCTCTAGTTTGTCCGTTGGCGCGTGCAACAAGATGTACTTGCTCTCTTTAGCGCGCACGACACCATTGATACGTGACAGTATTTTTTCGATAAGCGCTTGTTTTGCTGGAGCTTGAGTTTTTGATGATTGGATGATGCAAGCGTTAGAAGTATAGATAACCTCAGTTTCATACAAACCGTTAGCCTCTAAGGTTGCGCCTGTAGACACTAAATCGCAGATCGCATCTGACAGTCCAGCGCGTGGGGCTACTTCAACAGAGCCTTTGAGCATACAGTCATTGTAGGTGATCCCTTTTTTCTGCATATAACGGCGTAACAGGTTAGGGTAGGACGTGGCGATGCGTAATCCTTCAAGTGACGTGGCATCTTCATAGTTAAATTCGTTTGGTACGGCAAGAGAGAGACGACATGCACCGAAATCCAACTCTCTCAATTTGATACAAGTCGATGGTTTGTCTAAGCGTTCACGATCAATCTGTTCCTCTTCTAGAACATTCTCGCCAATGATCCCAAGGTCAACGACACCGTCCATGACTAGTCCTGGAATGTCATCATCACGAACGCGTAGTAGGTCGATTGGCAGGTTATCTGAGTGGGCAATAAGACGTTGTTCATTGATGTTAAATTTGACGCCACAGCTTCTTAATAGCTTCATGGATTCTTTTGAAAGGCGCCCGGATTTTTGAATGGCGATGCGTAACCTGTTTGACTCTGACATGATGGTATTCCTATAAGTTAATTCAAATATCTGTTTAATTTTGTATCTAACTAATATTAAATTATTATTTATCAGTTAGATAAGCTAAAACGAAAAACCCCCGGAATTCCTTCCAGGGGTTTTTGATATATTTGAATCAACCGCCAGAAGGAAACAGTCCTTCGGCAGTGAGCTTCCGAAGGCTACCGCATATGGTGATGATGATGCATAGTGTTCAGAAGCTTTTTCATAATCTGGTCTCTAGTAAAGTTAACGAGTTTGATGACTCAATAAAAAACGATTAGCTTGCGTGCCAACCCTTGGTAATTAAACTAAACACTTTGAGAAGTGATTGCAACTACTAATTTGTGTATTAAAATATTCAACTTCATATGGTAAGAAGCGTTAGGTCTTTATATTGTTTTATTTATGGAACCAGTTGGCTGGAGCTTGTCTGGTATGACCGTGATGTTTAGCCTAGGAAATCTTTTAGGAATAATGTTGGCTAGAAGATAAGAAAAAGAAGCCAGTACCTGCTTTGCTGTACTGGCTTAAATCTAAAAAGAAATATGGCCAAATAATAGAGCCATATAAATCAAAAAGGTCTTTAGAATCGAACAAAAGGCAGGGAAACCTTCATTATTAACGCCGTTGGTAAGGCTGCGTTGATTTACTTCCTGTTTTTAATAAGCATTACCTCCATAATTGTACAAAGCTAGCTTGCACATTTGACGTATCTTTTGAAAGCATTTGAGAAAAACGTTATCAAGAAAATCTATTTTAAAAACGACCATTGATGGCAATGGCTAAGCCTAAGCCATCTGCATCTGAGTCAAGTACTTTTGATACAGCAAAATTAGCTGAAATACTGTCCGATATTCTTAGCCAATAAGCCGTTCTAATATCGAAGTCACCATCATATAAATCTGAGTTCACATAACCTGCACCAATAGACCATGAGTTATTAATGTACCAATCAACATCGAGATTAAATGCATTATCTGAATCTGTATGTAGCCAGCTAGCACCTAAATCCATGCCTGATGTGGACTCAAAAGCCACGAAACTACGTACTTTTAAACCATAACTTTCTTCAACACTGTCATCACCATCATCATAAAAAGCAGAAATTGATGAATGATCATTTAAGTAGTAACCTACTTCGACTCCATAAGTGTCAAAATCAAAGTTACCAATCTCGTTACGTTGATAGTTAAGACCTACAAACCATTTAGAGTCAAATACATAAGTACCATCAATACCCATGTTATCTCTATCTTCCACATCAAAAGTAGTGTAGTTAATCCCCAAATTTGATGTTTGAGCCATAAAACTATTTAATGCATATGGGCTACCATCTTGTGAAACTGGGCTAGCAAAATAACGATATTTAGCCTCCCAAATACCATCACCTAACTCTTCAGAGTTAGCTTCATAACCTAAACTGGCTTCATGTTGAAAAACATTATCTTGTGCTGCAATTGCACTCATACTTGATAAACCAAGTAAAATAGTCAATGTTGAATACGACAATCTCATATTTAATACATCCTTTTTATATACTTTAATGTCACACACATTATGGCGATTCGGATAATACAATTAGAAAAGTAATCTTTGCAGTTAATAACTGATTAATAACTGATAAATGCCTGTTATATAGGTTGTCTTGTTTCATTAATTTTCTTCGGACTTCGCGAGTGAAATTTACATTGTTGATTCAATCGGTTAGGTGTTTCTATGATGCTTTCCTTATTGTGGTTAAAACTTTTTTAGATTATTAACTGTTGTTCAGATTGGTCCTGACTATAATATAGAATAATAATTTAGATTTGACTTACTGCGTTGGATGATACAAGTCTAAAATCACTAACTCGGAATGTTAAATATTAACCAAGTGTTCAACATGTATTACAAAATTTAGAGAGAACATATGAACTTAAATTTTCCATTTAGTATTAAATTACTTGTGTTGTTACTTTGTACGAACATTAATTTAGTTGTTAATGCAGGAGAAATGGTTGCAGATCGTGATAATGCGGTAATGAAATGTTGGTATCCAGAGATAAAAAGCCCTCTTTTCTCTGCGGTGAACGGTGGCGAAGTTGAATATGGTAAGGCTTTGGTGTCAAATGAATGGCGTAGCAAACATAGAGAGATTCAAGAAAAAAATAATCCTGATTTAGATATTCTTATTTTCCCATTATGTACTATGCATGATAGTTTTTTTGCAGAATTCGTCTGTAAAAAATTTGAAGGTTCTCCAAGCAGCGATACACCTTTAGAATGTTATCCTGAAATTGAACCCACAAAGCCGACTACTGAGGGCAGGTTAACATTTCATCCCGACAATTTGTCAAGATTAGATTATGGGAGTCAGATAGGTCGAGGGACACAACGGAATCTAGAGCGACCTGGGCATCAAATTATTCAATATCGGGTAATTGTTCAAAAAGGGGGTAGCACATATGATGTAACTGAGGGGGCAACTTGGCGGCTTTCAGCAGGTGCAAATGAATTTATTAAATTAGTTGGAGATAAGAAAGGAAAAGTGTTAACCAGATATGATGTACCAAAATTGGTAGACTCTAGTGTTGTTGTTTTTACGGTATCCTGGACTGGAACTGATGGGAAACCTCAAACAATAAGTCAATCAGTATATTTAGGCGCAACGTACAATGTAACTGGAGTAGATAGTACGGGGCTCTTGGGGGGAGATTCAACCCGAAGTTTCTTCGTAAATTGTCAACATGACGATACAGGGCGGTCAGATATACCATACTCGGGATTAGCGTTTGGACGAGCACACCCAAGTGACATACATTCAATAAATACTTATCTAGTTCCTCCATGGACGGAAAAAAAGGATATTAGAGCTGTATTACGTTTTGGAAGTAAAAGCCCTTATTACTATAAAGTATCATTACTACACCCTGATAGATTAGTTAATGGGGCTTCAAATTCAGGATCAGCTTTAGGCTCCTCTCGTCGTGCTTCGTGTAATGTGCCAAGAAGTGGAAGCACGAAATATGACATCACTGATACTTTGAACTCTTGTCGAGGTGTCTTCAATTTTCAATCAGGGGCGAGTACACATAAGGAATACCGTGGATTTCTTGAAGCCTGTCATGATCCTGAAAGTATTTCAGATGATACAATACATAAAGATGTTCATCCAGGTGAAAACTGTAATTGGTGATATGATATTAATATAGTGTCTAAAATATAAATAAAAAATGACTCGATAATTGTCGCGTTTTTTGATAAATATAAATTGATATATTTATATTATTTGTATGTACAATTAAAATGTTTTCACTTAAATTGTACAAGAAATTAGAATTGCAATTTTTATCTATGGATAAACTATGAAAGATTTTGTTAATGTAATGGTTAGTTACCCTTGGGTTTTTTATTCTTTTGCTTTTGTTTTTTCAGCAACTTTTGGTAGTTTTCTCAACGTAGTGATATATCGCCTCCCAATTATAATGAAACGAGACTGGATACATCAAAGTTATGAGTATCTTAAAGATAATAGTCCACAGATTATAAAAAAAACTAAAGAGACGGAAACATACGAGAAATATTATAAAACAATCAACCATTATAACATAGTTTCGACAAGGTCAGCTTGTCCACAGTGTTCAGCATATATTAAACCTTGGCACAACATTCCAATTTTTGGTTGGTTAATATTAAAAGGACACTGTCATAGTTGCTCATGTAAAATATCAATGCGCTACCCGTTGATAGAGTTTTTCTCTGGTATATTAGTGATTTGTTTGGCTTGTAAGTTTGGGCCTACTGAACAGTTTATATGGGCGACTGTATTATCACTATCTTTACTTACACTTATGATGATAGATTTTGATGAGATGATATTGCCAGATCAGATAACTTTACCTCTTATTTGGCTTGGTTTGATTGTGAATTTAGAGCATCAATTTACTTCACCTACAGATGCTGTGTTAGGTGCCGTTCTGGGCTATGTGTGCTTTTATAGTCTTGCTTATATCTTGGCATTTTTTCTGAAACGTGCGGTTTTTGGTCATGGAGATTTTAAGTTAATGGCACTGTTAGGTGCTTGGTTAGGCTTAGGCATATTACCGCTCGTAGTGTACATATCGTTTGTGATTGGTGCTATAATAGGCTTTATATTATATCTGTCGAAAATATATCAATTTGGCAAACCTATTCCTTTTGGCCCTTATATTGTTGCATCTGGTTGGATTTCTTTAGTTTTTGGTGAAGATATATTTACATGGTACATTGCACTATGGTGATAAAAATATGTAATTCAAGTCGGGTACTATAATTTATGGTTAAACTTGTAAGTGCTAAAAGCATTACTTTAATTCTATAGTTATAATATCAATACTACTAAGTATCAATATTGTAATATCAGAAGATATTTTAACATTCCATTCTGGAATTTAGTCATTTTAACTGGTTTCTTCTACATAACCTTAAATATTACGATTAGATAGTATTCCCACAATCAACTCTAGACTTGTTTTATTGGGTTAAGCACTGGTGAATAGGGGGAAGTTTGATTGTGGTGAGATGTTTAAATTCTTCATCTACACATGGAGTGAATAAAACTTTGGTATTTCCATTTGTTGGAGTTACAGCCAGAAAGCATTAGGCATAATCAAACTTTTGTTGCTCAACGATTCTTGGATTACTTCCCTTCTTTCCCATAAACATGTAGTTATGTTCTGTTGACTTATACGACATCCTGAAAGTTGATA